>BNUO01000113.1 GCA_025997415.1 Campylobacterota bacterium | reverse complement strand
AATCAGGCACATGCCCCCTACGAGTGGCATAAGGAGTTGTTTGAATACGCGCACAAAATCGGCATTACAATCTTCTCAACTCCGTTTGATGAAAACGCAGTTAATCTCCTAGAAAACCTCTCATCGCCCGCTTATAAGATCGCTTCGTTTGAGATGATCGATCTAGCGTTGATTGAGTGCGTTAGCCGCACCAAAAAACCGCTGATCATCTCTACGGGTTTGGCAAGCCGCGAGGAGATTGGCGAAACGCTGGAGTGTGCGCTCAAAAACGGCGCAAAGGAGATCGCGCTACTTCACTGTATCAGCGCCTACCCTGCCCCGATCGCTAAGGCAAATCTACGCGCGATCGCCACGCTTGCTAGTGAGTTTGGCACGGTTGTCGGGCTTTCCGACCACACGCTTGGCACGACTGCCGCGATCGCCGCCTGCTCACTTGGCGCAGCTATCGTCGAAAAACATTTCAAAATCGATGACAACGAGAGAGGCGCGGACAGCGCGTTTTCGATCGAACCGCACGAACTAAAAGCGCTTCGCAACGCCTGCGATCAGGCGCATTCGGCGCTTGGCAACGGATCGTTTGTGCGTGCAGATGTTGAAGCAAGCGGCATGGCGTTTCGTAGATCGCTCTACTTCGTCCAAACTGTGCAAAAGGGCGAGATCATCAGAGCCGAACATCTGCGATCGATCCGCCCCGGTTTTGGTCTTGCGCCTAAACTGCTACGCGATCTTGTCGGCAAAACTGCGGCGCAGACGATCGAGCGCGGCACGGCAGCGGCGTTCGATCTTGTCATCGATTCGCAATAAATCGGTTTTTGATAGAATCGCGGCTACTTAAATAAACGGGAATTGATGCTCTCATACGAAACTCTGCGATCGCTACTGTTCAAACTGCCTCCCGAAACTGCCCACACATTAGCGGAGTTTGCCCTTCGCACAGCGGCTCTTACGCCGTTTGCGCTGGGCGCAGTTGCGGCTCGCTGTGTAAGCCAAGCGGATCTAAAGCAGACGATCTTTGGTCTAAAGTTTCCAAATCCGATCGGAATTGGCGCAGGTTTTGACAAAAACGGCACGATGATTCGTCCGCTTGCCGCGCTGGGTTTTGGTTTTATCGAGGTCGGCACAGGGACGCCCAAAGCCCAAAGCGGCAACCCGAAGCCGCGAATGTGGCGGCATATCGGCGAGCATAGCCTGCAAAATGCGATGGGTTTTAACAACGACGGACTAGAGGCGATCGTGCGCCGCGTTTCGGCGTTGCAACCGTTCGTACTGCCGATCGGTATCAATCTCGGCAAAAACAAAACCACGCCGAATGAAAAAGCGCTGGAGGATTACAGAGTTGGCATTGAAAAGGCGGCAAACGGGGCGGATTATCTGGTCTTTAACCTCTCCTCGCCCAACACGCCAAACTTGCGCGATCTACAAAGCGAGAGTTTTGTGCGCGATCTTTTTGCGCTGGCGCGAACGCTCACCACTAAGCCGATCCTGCTCAAAATCGCGCCCGATCTGGACGCTGCAAACGCGATCGCCATAGCACAAACGGCGATCGAATGCGGCGCAAGTGGCGTGATCGCAACCAACACAACCAACGATTACTCCCTTATCGCAGGCAGCCAAACGCGTGGCGGCGGACTTAGCGGCGCGATCCTTGCCGAAAAAAGCCGCGCACTATTTGACGCTTTGAGCGCAGAACTCTACGGCAAAACGGTACTGATCAGTTGCGGCGGTATTATGGACGCGGACGAAGCGTGGCAACGAATCAAAATGGGCGCAAGTCTGATACAGGTTTTTACGGGGCTGATCTACGGCGGCGCAGGCTTTGCGGCTACGCTTGCAGACGGCATTTGGGAGCGGCTAAACCGTGAAGGTTTTACCAAAATTGAAGATGCGATTGGAAGTCTAAGACGATGATCCGTTTTTTATTGATTTTGATTTTTACGACAGGAGCTTTGATGGCGGCAACTCTGCCAGCGATGGAACGGATTACACTCAAAAATGGTCTTGAAGTGGTGGCAATTCCGCTTCATAACGACACGGGCGTTGTCAGCGTCAATGTGTACTACCGCGTTGGCAGCCGCAACGAAACGATGGGCAAAAGCGGGCTGGCGCATATGCTCGAACACATGAGCTTCAAAAGTACCAAAAACCTAAAAGCGGGCGAGTACGATCGGATTGTCAAAGGGTTTGGGGGCATTACCAACGCTTCGACGGGCTTTGATTTTACGCACTATTTCATCAAAAGCGCCACGCCAAATATCGACAAGAGTTTGGAGCTATTTGCCGAACTTATGAGCGGACTAAGCCTAAAAGACGAGGAGTTTCAGCCCGAACGCAATGTCGTTGCGGAGGAGCGGCGCTGGCGCACAGACAACAGCCCGATCGGTTCGATGTACTTTTCGCTCTTCAACAACGCTTTTCACCACCACCCGTATCACTGGACGCCGATCGGATTTATGGGCGATATTGAAGGCTGGAGCATTGATGATGTACGACAGTTTTACCGATCGTGGTATCAGCCGCAAAACGCGATCTTACTCGTAGCGGGCGACTTTGAGCCAAAGGAGCTTTTTAGCCTCGCCAAAAAGCGGTTTGAAGGGCTGAAAAACAGCGGCGATCTGCCCAAAATCACCGCCAGCGAACCGCAACAGACGGGCGCGAGACGGGCGACGCTGATCAAAGAGAGCGAAGTGGAAATGCTGATCATTTCGTGGAAGATCCCGCCGTTTGATAGCGCGGACATTGTGCCGCTAAACGCGCTCTCATCGCTCCTGACCAACGGCGCAAGCTCGCGTCTGCAAGAAAAACTAGTCGATGAACTTCAACTGGTCAATTTTGTCAGCGCCTACCCTATGGACGCAAAAGACACGGGACTGTTTGTCATTATCGCCGCATGCAACACGGGCGTAAAAGCCGAAGCGGTCGAAAAGGTGATCTTAGATGAGATCGCCGCTATTGGCAAGAAAGCTCCAAGCACAAAAGAGGTTGAAAAGGTCAAAACGATGACAAAGGCGGAGTTTATCTACTCGCTTGAGAGCAGCGATCACATCGCAGGGCTTTTCGGCGATATGCTTGCGCGGGGCAATATTGAACCGCTACTCGGCTACGAGGCGGCAGTCAATGCGCTTGAAGCCAAAGCGATCCAAAATAGCGTTAGAAGTTACCTAAAGAGTGAGTTTTCAACAACCATTATTCTTAGAAAGGCAGATTGATGTTGCAAGGCGCAATGACCGCACTGATCACACCGTTTCGTAACGGAAAGATCGATTTCGCACAGTACGAGCTACTGATCAAACGGCAGATCGCAAATGGTATTGATGTTGTCGTTCCCGTTGGCACAACCGGCGAAAGCGCCACGCTCACCCACGCCGAACACCGCGAGTGTATTGAAGTGGCGGCGGCTGTCTGCAAAGGCACAAACGCAAAGGTTCTCGCAGGCGCGGGCAGCAACGCAACCGCCGAAGCCGTCGATCTGGCGAAGTTTGCACAAAACGCGGGCGCAGATGCGATTCTCTGCGTAACTCCGTACTACAACAAGCCGACGCAAGAGGGGCTATACCAGCACTACAAGGCGATCGCCGAGTCGATCGAAATTCCCGTCGTTTTGTACAATGTACCCGGTCGTACAGGTATCGATCTCGCGCCGCAGACCATCTTTCGGCTCTGCGAAACGCAAAAAAATATCATCGGCGTCAAAGAGGCAAGCGGATCGATCGAACGGGTTATCGCGTTAAACAGCGCCCGCCCGAATTTTCTCATTTACAGCGGCGAAGATGCGATCAACTATCCGATTCTGGCAAACGGCGGCAAGGGCGTGATCTCTGTAACAGCAAATCTGCTGCCCGATCAGATTAGTGCGCTGGTTCATCACGCGCTCGCTGGCAGCTTCGCGGAGGCAAAGGCGGCAAACGACAAGCTCTATGCGATCAACAAAGCGCTGTTTTTGGAGAGCAACCCAATTCCGATCAAAGCGGCAATGTATCTAAGCGGACTTATCAACACGCTTGAGTATCGTCTGCCGCTTGTCGCCCCAACCGATGCAACAATGCGCGATCTCGAAAGAGCGCTCAAAACCTATACAGTGAAAGGATTGTGATGGAGTTCCAAGGCAAAACGCTGGTTCTAAGCGGTGGCACACGAGGGATAGGTAAGGCGATCATCACCAAATTTGCGCAGAACGGCTGCAATGTAGCATTCACCTACAACAGCAACGAAGATGAGGCGAAAAACATTGCGGCGGAACTGGAGCGGGAGTACAAAGTCAAAGTCCGCTACTACAAGTTAGACATCCTTGAGCCTGAAACCT
>BNUO01000112.1 GCA_025997415.1 Campylobacterota bacterium | reverse complement strand
GACCGAAGAAAGCCAAAAGACCGAAGCCAGATTGAGATGCAAAATCTTGAATCACTTTACAAGACTCGGATTGCCGAAATTTATTTTTGAATAATTGAGAAACAAGACCATTTCTCTTTGGAACGCCGCACGGCATTGTCGTACAATTCCTGCGGTGAAAGTCCGTCTCGAATCGATTCGGCAATCGTTGTCACAAAAACAGCGGCGGATTTTTGGCAAACAATATTCGGATGCGTCAGCCGGGCATCCTGCATTGCCCAATCGGCAACTTGGTCGAGGTTGAACGAATTGCCGAAAATACCGAGCGGACTGATTCGCATTAACGAACCGTTTGCCTGGGATTCTTTGTTCAAACGTCCGCTTCCCAATGCCGAAGCACAAGTTCCGCCGCAATCAAACGGAGCAGAATAGTACCAGTATTGATAAGCGGTAAAAACTTTTTCGGCATCAAAGCGTCCTTCTTTGACAATCGACCGGGCAAGCATTAACGCCAATTCGGTATCATCGGTCGGTTGACCGGCAAGCGTGTTAAACGCTCCGCCGTTTGCCATATCCCGCAGACCGTTGGGATATTCATTCGCAATGGATGCCTTCGATCGAAACTCGACCATTTGACCGAGAGCGTCCCCGGCACATTGCCCTAAAAAACAACCCTGTGCGCGGGATAACGTGTTGGATGTTGTCATAGTTTTGCTCCTTTCTTCCGCACCGTTGGCACTGGGGCTAAATGTTGTGATATTTTTCCCGAAAATCGGTGATGACTTTTCGCATTTCGTCGGTCAATTTACCCCAACCGCCACCTCGTGTTACGAAGTCAATCAATTCCTTCGGAATGTCTCGATAAAATGCCTCTGCAACACTTCCTGTAACTGCCGCGATTGAGTCTGAATCACCGCCGACCGAGATTGCAAGTTGAATTGAGTGAACAAAATTCTTACTTTCTAAAAAGGCAAGTAATGCGACGGGGACGGTTCCTTCACACGATACATCGAACGTATAATAAGGATGGATTTCAGCAAGAGTTTTGTTTAACCTGTAATCAAGGAAATCCTCTTTATCGTTTCTATCAATAACCAGTAGTTTGTAATTTTGCAAATTGGTATTTCCGACCGCAAGTTCTTTTCTGTACAATGGTTGTATCGAAACATTTACCCATTTTTCAGGAGGAAGAACTATGCGTCCGACACGAAAAAATTATCGTCAATCGACACAAAAAGTCAAGAGCAACTTTGCCCTTTGCGTTCAAAAACTTTTTACCGCCGAACTTCACGGCTATAAAATCTCCAATAACACCGTCATCAACATCCTCATCGCCGCCCTTTGTTATTGCGAATCGCTCTTTTCCATTTGCCAATCCCTCGCCAATTGCCCCACCAATAACACCGTCGCCAACATCATCATCAAACTCTTGCCGTCTTACCTCAAACTTCAACAACAAATCAACATCACCCTCGCCGAACAACTGCCGAAGAAGTTTTTCAAGAAATCCCATCGCCTTGCCATTGACATCGTCCTCATTCCCTATCACGGTCGGCATCATCAAGACGAGAATGAAGTGTATCGTTCTCAACCCAAGAGCGGCACTTCGCATTTTCACGCTTATGCAACGGCTTGCGTTGTTAAACACGGACAACGTTATACAGTTGCGATTATTCCTGTTGCGAAAGGAACGGAGATGAAAGATGTTGTTCAAGCAGTGCCGCTCCATAGGTTTGAAAATCAAGTTATTGCTGTTAGACGCGGTTTTTACAGCGTCAACGTGATTTTATATTTGAAGCAAGCGCGGCAACCGTTTTTGATGCCGCTGGTGATTCGCGGTAAGAAAGGAACGAAAAAACGGGCAGCCTGCCTGCAGCACCTGTCTGCCGACAGGCAGAGGCAGGCAACGGGAACACGAAAGTATGCGGGGATGAAGAAACAGTTTTGGGATTGGTATCGTTTGACGATGCGTAAAAAGATTGATAAGAAATGGATTGAGAAGCACACTTGGTTCAATGTTTGTGTTTATTGCAAGAACTTGAATGGGCAGCGGGACAAACATTGCCGTCAAAGTTTTGCGTTTGCGTATTACGGTGTTTCGTTTGGCAAGGCGAAGGACTTTTTTGAGATATATCGTAAGCGTTTCGGCATTGAATCGAGTTACCGTCAGAGTCATCAAGCGAGAATCAGAACGAGTACGCGGAAGCCGTTGTTGCGATTGTTGTATTTTGCGTTGTCGATGTTGATGCGAAATTGCTGGTTGGATTTTGAGCGGGAAGTTTTATTGGCAGATGGAAGAAAGAAACAGATGACCAGTGAGTATATGAGTTTCAAACGGATGCTCGGAATCATCCGCCGGACGCTTGAAAATTTTGACTGCTATTTCTGCCCAATAAATAGCCCGCAAATGCCGTAAATTAAAGCACAAAAAGGGAAATTACAAACTACTGAAATTGTTATTGTCTAAGTTGGAGAAAAAATGGTATCATACGTTATTTGATATTCTCCTCCAAGTGATAAGGAAGTTACAATGGAGTTCCGGCACCGCGCTTTTACCCAAAATGACGCTGAATTCAAGGAACTTTTCGGAGTCAAAAAAGAAACTTTTCACCAAATGCTTGCCGTCTTGAGCGTTGCGTATCAAGAACGTCACCAACAAGGCGGGACTGCCCGTCCCTGACTGCCGCCTGCCTGCGCAGGCAGGCGACAGGCGGGCGGCGACCGAAACTTTCAGTTGGTGATCAATTGTTCCTGACGTTACAATACTGGCGTGAATATCGTACAATGGCACGCCTTGCTTTTGATTTTGAAGCGGCAAACAGTACCGTCAGCGATACGATTATGTTGGTCGAAAACACACTGATTCAGGATGGAACATTTCATTTACCGGGCAAAAAAGCGTTACTTTCCAAAGCAAATGCCGGTCGGACATTAGCCGTTGACGTGACGGAAAGTCCGATTGAATGTCCGAAAAAAACAAAAAAACTGGTATTCCGGCAAGAAAAAGCGGCATACCGTAAAGTCAAGAACAACTTTGCTTTTGCCGAAAGCCCCGCCGATAATACCGTCGCCGACAACCTCATTAACGACATGATATTTTTCCCTTTGATTGATTTTATTGTTGAAATGAAAATGAATGGTTGTTTTTGAGGCTTCTGACTTCAGGTGTCAGGTTGTTACTGAAGCCCGAAGTCGGAAGTCCTAAGTCTGTCAAACAATGGTCAACATGCGCAATTCTTCGTACCCGGTGCCCCAGGTATCGCTGGATTTCGCGGTCTTGAGGCGTTCGATGGCCGCTTCGTTTTCGGCACGGGCCGTGATGAGCGTTTCCGCCGTCACCTGACAAAATCCATGAGCTGATGGCTCGACAGATAATCTTTGGCCTTGGCGTGATATTCGCCGGCCGGTTCCGTAATAAAAAGTCCGTAGCCGGACTGGCACCGGCCTTCGGCCTCAATAACCCGTTCCGCATTGCTTCGCTTGTCATTGACGGGTTCAATATTTTTTTCAATGCTTGACATGAGAAATCTTTCTGATAAAAAAGTGGATGGTTGGTGGTTACCCTGTTGACACCAGCGCCGGAAGCGGGTTTTTTGTCAACGTGCGGCAGCACAAGTCGGGTGAAGCGTCGCACGCTTCCTAAAGCTATATTTGTTTTTTTGCGGAAAAGGTGATCGGGAAAATTTTATTTTTCCGAATCCCGCGGATCGTACTCGACGAACAGTTCTCTGATCTGCCGGATTTTCCGCTGAACCGTCTGGCAAATCGTGTGCATGTGCCGTGCGATTCGCCTGGGACGATAGCCCGACATGAGTTGCTTGCAGATTCTCCGCTGACGCGGCGTGAATTTTCGCATGAACCCGCTCATATCCAGTTGCAGGTAGATGCGGTCGAGTTCCGGGTATTCGCCGCCGTGCGGGTCGTTGAACGTCGGATGCCCGCTTTCCGAAAACCGGTCAACCGCCGTCGTGAACAGATTGCCGTGCAGATTCCGGTCGAAAAAATACCGCCGCGCCACGTTCCGTAACGTCCGGTCGATAAACGTCCGTTTTCCGCTTTTGTGTTTCAGATAAACCGGCGTTTTTTCCAACAGGGCGAGGTACATTTCCTGCCGAAGATCGTCCTGCTCCGACAGACACAACCCGCGATGCATCGCAAACTGACGCAAATGATAATCGATCTATTTTTCAGCGTAGCTGTACAAGAGCGTTTCGCTGACTTGCCCATTTTTTTCATTATGAGACATGGCGTTTTCCTGAATAAGTGTTTTACTTTTCAAGTCTTTTGGGCCGCTCATAACGTTCGAGCGTGCCTTACACCCATAAGCGTTTACACACG
>BNUO01000111.1 GCA_025997415.1 Campylobacterota bacterium | reverse complement strand
GATAAATACACCGTCGATTATTTTGCTTGGGAATAACCTTTCCGCCGTTTCCGGACAACTGCAAAAGAAGGGAGTCGGTGCAACCGATGACGGGGGTGGTTTCGGAAGCGGAATAAATGAGGCATTGTAACAAGGCAGGCGGTGTTTCTCCGAAACACCGCGTAATGTTTTGGAGAGATGTCACCTATATATCGCAAATGCCGAATGATGGCCTTTACATAAAAAATATTGTAATCTCCTGATTTTTTTCCAAACGGGTCTTGATTTTTTCTTTCAAGAATGACAAAATATGAAAAAATGTCATTTTGAATCAATAAAGAGCCGGAAACTGTCGAAAAATTAAGACAGAAAAATTCCGTCTTGTTTTGTCAAGCTATCATTTCCCCGGAGGATAAAAATGCAGAATCGTGAAAAAATGGGAAACGAGCCGTCGTCCAATGCCCAAACGTCATGCTGGACGATGGGGTTCATTGCTCTTCTGATCACACAATTCACCGTGGCGATGAACGACAATGTTTTCCGGTGGCTCATCATCCCTATCGGTAAACATTTGATGGATGCTGATACCGTGCGGACATTGGGGGGGATTTTCCTTTTGGCACCGTTTCTCATTTTCGCTTCACTGGCCGGATACATCACCGACAAGCACAGCCGCCGAAGCGTCATGATCTGGTGTAAGTTCGTCGAAATGATACTTCTGTTGATTTCTGTGCCTATTATTTGTTTCACGCCGGACCTCAATGAAACGCTGAAAGCGGGACTGCTGCTGGCGATTCTTTTTAGTCTTGGAACGCAATCAACGTTTTTCAGCCCGTCGAAATACGGGATCATCCCCGATATTATTCCGGAAAATCAAATTTCCAATGCAAACGGAATTCTCGCCATGCTGACGATGATCGCCATTGTCACCGGGCAGGTTGTCGGCGGATACCTTTTTGCGTGGACAACGATTTTCGCTCCCGACGATTCCATTATCGGTGAGCCGGGTGCCGCCGATTGGAGGATCACCTTCGGTGTTCTTGTCGGTGTTGCTTTGATCGGTTATATTGCCAGTTTTTTCATTCCCCGGCTCAAACCGACCGCTCCTAGTGCAAAGTGTCCAATCAACATTTTTGAACAGACTTATACGGACCTGAAGATGTTATTCTCGTACCGGACGCTCTTTTGGGCGGCAATTGCCAGTTCGTTTTTCTGGGGACTCGGAGCGCTTTCGCAAACCAATATCGATAAATATGCTTCCGATTATCTGAAGGTTCCCCAGGAACATGTCACCGTTCTTGCGGCGATTCTTTCCCTGGGAATCGGTGCCGGGGCGGTACTTGCCGGCTGGCTTTCCCGTGGACGTGTCGAACTCGGAATTGTTCCCATCGGACTTCTGGGAATGGGAATTTTTGCCCTGGTTCTCGGTTTCACGCCGGCAACAGCCGCCGATGTCGCCGCCGGTCAGGGAACAGTCACGGCGCCCGGCTACATTTACGGTTCATTGGGGCTGATGCTCCTCGGTTTGGGCGCCGGACTTTATGATGTCCCTCTGGCGGCATATTTGCAGCACAGCAGTCCCGCGGAAAAACGGGGACGCATTTTGGCCGCCTACAATTTTTGTTCCTTCGGATTCATGCTGATGTTTACCTGTCTGTTCTTCGGATTTGCAAAACTTCTTGATTTTACCGGAACCGCATCAAGTCTCTGGATATGGATTCTGACCGGGATCATGATTTTGGTTGTCTGGTTTTTCCTTTTAAAAAATCTGTCGATAGAATGTCTGTCCGTTCTCTTGCGGATTTTCTTCCGACTGGTTTACAGGATCGAAATACGCGGTCTGGAAAACGTTCCCAAAGAAGGGGGCGTTCTTATGGCGGCCAATCATGTCAGTTTTCTGGACGCTTTGATACTTTATGTGTTTTCTCCCCGGCCTGTCCGTTATTTTGCTCACCGGGATTACATCAAAGGAAGAATCGCCAATCATCTTGCCGCCAAAACACGGGTCATGAAGATTGTGCCGGGTAAAAAATCGGTCATTGACGCCATCAAACAAGCCCGTGAAGGACTTGCCGCCGGAGGCGTGATCGGGGTTTTCCCGGAAGGGGGACTTACACGTACCGGACAAATCAAGGAATTTGAACCGGGATACACCGCATTCTTGAAAGGAAACGAACATGTGCCGATTATCCCGGTTTACATCGGCGGACTGTTCGGCAGTATTTTCAGTTACCGTGACCGCAACCGGAGTTTCTTCAGTTGGCCCCGGCGTTTGCCGTCCAGGGTGGTGCTGGAATTTGGGAAACCGCTTCCTGCCGATACGCCGACACATGTTCTCAAGCATAAAATTGATGAAATGGCCGCCGAGTCCATTATCCGGGAAAAGGGAAAAAATTATATTCCCGCCTGCCGTCTGCTCCGCGCCTACAAAAGGAAAAGATTCAATAAAAACATGCAGTTTGCCGATTCAACCGGCACGGAACTTTCGCCGAAAGACTTTTTCCTCAGAACGGTTATCGCAAGACGGATTTTGCGCCGTGAAGTGTTGAAAAAAGGGGAGAAAAATGTCGGCATTTTAACTCCGCCTGCTGTCGGCGGCGCTATCATCAACGCCGCTCTTGCCCTTGACGGACGGACAACGGTAAATCTCAATTACACCTTCACTTCCGATCTGATTAACTACTGCATCAAACAGGCCGACATCAAGCATGTCATCACCAGCCGCCGTGTTTTGGACCGTTTGGACGTGAAAATGGCCGCCGAGGTGATCTGCATTGAAGACGCGGTGAAGAAAATGACGGTTTGGGACAAAATCGTTGCCGCATTACAGGTTTATCTCGTGCCGTGCTGGATGCTTGAACGGATTTACGGTTTGAACCGTTTGACGCCGGATGACATTCTGACCGTCGTTTACACATCAGGCTCTACAGGTAAGCCGAAAGGCGCCATGCTTTCACATCGGGGAATCGCCGAGAATATCAACAGTTTTGTCGATATTCTCAAATTCGGCGAGCGCGACACCCTTTTGGGGATTCTTCCGTTCTTTCACTCTTTCGGTTACACGGTTACAATTTGGGTGCCGCTCCTTCTGGGAACGAAAGTGGTGTATCATTACACGCCACTTGAAGCACGGAAGATCGGGGAACTTTCCGAAAAATACAAATGTACCGCACTTGTGGCCACTGCAACATTCCTGCGGAACTATTTGAAACGCTGTGAGCGGAAATGTTTTGAAAACCTGGGACTGGTTGTTGTCGGTGCGGAAAAAATGCCTAAAGACATCGCAGACGCCTGGGAGGAAAAATACGGTGTCCGGCCTGTGGAAGGATACGGCGCGACCGAGCTTTCCCCAGTGGTCGGCGTGAACATTGCGCCAGCCCGAAAATTCGATGATTTCCAGCCCGATTATCGGGAAGGCTCCATCGGAAGACCGCTTCCGAGAATGGTGACGAAAATCGTCGATGCCGGTACTTGGGAGGAAATGCCCGTGAATACGCCCGGAATGCTCGTCATCAAAGGCGCCAACGTCATGAAAGGTTATTTCAAGGAACCCGAACTGACAGCTGCGGCGATTCATGACGGTTGGTACATTACCGGCGATGTTGGGAAAATCGACAAAGACGGCTTCATTTTCCTGACAGGACGGGAAAGCCGCATTTCCAAGATCGGCGGCGAGATGGTACCGCATATCTTGATTGAGGAAACGCTCCTGGACATTCTCAAGAAACACATTCCGCGAGAAACTTCGAATGACAAACCGGATGAAATAAAACTGAGCATCCCACTGGCGGTGTCGGCGGTGCCCGATGAAAAGAAAGGGGAACGGATCATCGTTCTGTATTCCAATCTACCGATTTCCCCGGAGGAAATGTGTAAGGAAATGCGCGACTCCGGCTGCCCGTTGATCTGGATACCTTTCCCGCAAAGTTTTTACGAAGTGGAATCCATCCCCGCACTGGCCACTGGCAAGCTCGACATCGGCGCCATGAAGAAAATGGTGAAAGAACTCTACACCGACAAACCGGCGTGAGAATATTGTTTTTTGGCGGCAAGACCGTCGCGTTCATATCCGGAATCTCCAGGCCGATGCGGGGGAACCGGCAACGAGCCGAGCCTGCCTACCGGCAGGCAGGATGACGGGATACCGTTTTAAGGAGACCACGGAAACGACGAAACGTAATCATCGTCATCATTTTCACGGGGCGGTTTGGGCTTCATCCATTCCGGATCGTTTTCATGGAGCCGAATATCCAGCCACGCGCCGCCGAAAATCAGTATAAGCATGAACAGCACGAAACCAAAACCATACAAAAAATCCGTGAACATCGTTTTATCTCCTGCCTTTATTATAGCAGAACGAACCGGAATC
>BNUO01000110.1 GCA_025997415.1 Campylobacterota bacterium | reverse complement strand
TCGGTGAGAATCGTGCGCTCAATGTCGGCGATCTTTTGCAGCACCGTTTCGTGCGGGATCAGCCGTTTAAGCACCGCTTCAGCCTCCTGTCTGCGCCGCTTGGCAACGAGATAGCGCGGACTTTCGGGGATCAGCATCGCCAAAATGCCGTAGAGCGCGGCGGGAATGTACTGTGGCAATCGGTTGGATTTAGCGAACAAGATTCGTTAATGTTAAATGTTTTAACGAGCGTTATCAATATATTAACAACGCTGATCGCGATCGTTTCGATCGATAAAGTTGGCAGAAAACCGCTGCTGCTGATCGGCAGTATCGGAATGTTTTTTATGCTGTTAATCATGAGCATATTTTTTGCAACGGCAGCGATCGATATTAACGGCAATCCGATCCTAGAGGGCGCAGTTTTTCAAAATTATCTCTGTTTAATTTGATTTTTGGCTGTTGTGGCGCTCCTTCGCTGAGCACATTGCCCGCCTTGCTTATTCTATCTCTTTCGGATTCGGGCAATAGTTCTCTCAACTTTTCAGCGTCTAAGAGTTCTCTATTTTCGTTGATAATTCCATCGGAGAGTAATTTCATCTGTGCGGGAATTGCGGCTGTCGCATAACCACTCGCTACTAAAATATCGATTAGCTCTTCGGTTATTATATTGTCCATCGCCAATCCGCCGTCATTATTGATTTCGCCAACTAGCTTTTTTGCAAATGCGCGTTCTGAATAATCGATAATATACGAGAGATAAAACTTCTCATCGGCGATCCTTCGCCCGCTCTCGTCGAATGGCAATCTTAAACCGCGTCCAACTTCTTGAATTTTGCGATTTTCCGAACCGCTGGAACGCAATTTTGTGATCACAAATACATTTGGATTATCCCAACCTTCGCAAAGCGTCCATTTAGAAAAGAAAAACCGACACACATTCCATTCGCCATTTTTATTTCTAAACCTTAGCGATTGCTCCTTGTCTCGCAGGACTAGATCAATTTCTTCCTGAACTGATCGATCGCCGTTATCTTGTGCAAAATATCCCGCCAAACATTTCTTGATATTTTGAAGGGAATATCGCAGAAAATCTCCATACTCATCATAGCGGGTTTGACCCGCGATCTTAGCTAGAACCAAGTTGATTTTTATTTGCAATAGATCCTCAAACTTTGCCCGCAGCCAACCTGTTTTATTATCACCACGAAACGATGAGATACTATCGATAAAAAACAGACTGTTGGTTTTGATTTTTGGGGCGTTATTTGGACGAAAAAAGTTCTGTTCTTCTTTTTCAAAATGAATATCCAGCGCCTGTTTCAACAGTATTTCCTGATAGCTCATTGAATATATTTGCGGCAAAATTAACATTCCCGCTTCGATCATTGTACCACTAGAGAGCACGATATTCTTACCGTCAAGTTCAAGCGTAATATCGCCAAAGTTCTCATCGACAGCCGACAAATTGCCGCCAAATGGCACTTCAGTATCACGGTTATTGATCGAAAAAGTTACGCTACGAAGTTTATTGCCGTTTTTATTGATGGATTTAACTTTGCACTTGATCATATTATCATCATCGCTCACAACTGCGGGATATTGAATATGCACGCCTTTAACTAAACCTTCATTAAAGGCGCGAACGGAGTTGAGATCATAGACAAGATTTTCATAGTCGATTTTCTTTGTTTTTAATTTGCCTTTGCTGTTTTCAATTTCAGGAAAAGTCGCACCAAAACGAATGATCAACTGCGGAGAAAGTTTATTGATATTTTCCCACGCTTTGCCCTCTTTTCTAAATCGGTGTGGTTCATCTATGATCACAATCGGACGAGTGGCTTCCAGCCCTTCTAGCGGACAACCGATCGAACCAAACAGAGTAGAATCATAATCGTTGCTACTCATTGACGATGAGGCAAGCATAGCGTCATTGAGCAGTAGAACGCTTAGCATTTTTTCTTCGGCTCTTGAACTATCACAAAACGAACGCAACGCTTCAGGTATCTGCTTGCGCTTGCCTTTTTTAGAGCTAAAGTCTCCCGCGTTGATCGCGCCCAAACTTATAGATTGATTGCCAAACTCAAGCCGAAAATGTTTATTCCAATCGTCAGATTGAATAGACATTTTAACACCTTCTTTGATCGCCACGCTGGGCACCATAATAATAAACTTGAAAAAACCAAGCGTCTGTCGCAGTTGATGCATTAAACGGGTATAAACATAGGTTTTCCCCGTGCCTGTTTCCATCTTAATATCGATATTTCGTGTGCGTTGCAAAATAGGATTTGCATAAAAATTCGCATTTTCAGTAATATCACTCTTGTCTATTGCCGCTACTGCTTTTTCTATTGCATCTAATTGATATTGTAGTTTATCAAGTTTCATTTTAATATCTTTCTACGATGCTTGGTGCGTTATCAAGAGTGGTTTTGATATTTGTTTTTAGTTCCAGCATTGCCTCAAATGCAAATGAATATGAATAGACAATCAGCGTATTTACCAGTAACTCATTTTTGCCTATTTGATTGAGCAGAACTTTAAGCGCGTCAGTATCCCAGCCTTGATTGATCAGATAGAGCGTGGCAGATTCGCAGATATAGTGGGCTATATATCCCGCAAACATTTTTTCTTCTACAACTGTGTCAAAACTATAACCATCATCGATCAGCCAAGTAGCAAGTAGTGTCTCCAGCCCGCTTGTATTGGTTTCAGGGTGCGCAAAGGAAGCGATCATATCGCCATTAAATAAACTTGAATCGTTAGGATCAAATTCAATAATTTTCTCTAGTGTTTGAATGCATGGCGTTACCAGTCGATAGCGCTTAAATCCAAAATCTCCGTCATTAAGCAATCTATCTCTCATTTCATCTTCTGTTTTTTGCGCCGCTCGTTTAATCCGTTCGCAGCTTATTTCGTCTATCGTGTTGTAACCTGCCTTTCGTGCTTGACTATCAAGATTGGTTGGCTCGTCTAACTGCACCATCATATATTTACGACTGCCGCCATCTTCGGCGTTTAGTTGCATCACGGCGTGAGCGGTTGTGGCGGAACCGGCAAAGAAATCAAGAATAAGATCGTCTTGGTTATTGGCGCATAATGAGATCAAATATGCAATTAGAGATGATGGCTTTGGATATGAAAACATTTTATCCCCCAATAAAGCATTAACACTATTTGTCGCCGTTTCGCTTGTATCCACTTTGACATTAAACTTATTGCGAGCGCAAAACTCATTTTTTTGATTTGTAAACAAAATCTGTTTTGGGGCGAGAGCGCCTATTTTTCCCTCTCCATAGATAGCTCTAATGGCAAAATTAGTGGTTTTTACCCAAAACGAAGTTCCCTTTTGTATCTCTTCCTGAACCGTATCATTTGCCCATCTGGACTTAAATTGGAGCACAAAAGCATTGCTATTTTTACCATCTTTAACGATTACTTCATTTTTTAGAATGTAATCGCTGCTAGTAGTCTCTTTATAAACGCCATCTTCGATATTGAACTTGACCGTTCCGACGGGAAATGTTAATTCTTTTACATTATTGGAAGCGTTATATAAAGGAGCATCTTCAAATTCATCAAGAGTTCTCTCGATCAATAATTGTTTTAATTCTCCATTTTCGCTTAATTGTTTTGCATAGCATAAAATATAATCGGCATTTGAGTAATAATTTAACTTTTGTCTTCCAAAATGCTGCGTTTTTTCCCAAATAAAAGTTGTAACAAAATTGCCTTCGCCAAAGAGATCGTCCATCAGTAGTTTCAGATTTGCCTGTTCGTTGTCGTCAATAGAGACGAAAATAACACCGTCATTGGTCAGCAGTTTTTGGGCGATCTTTAAGCGAGGATACATAAATGTCAGCCACGCGCTGTGCGAACTTCTTCCTTGAATGGATTTGAGGCGGGCAATTTCCTTGTCGTTATAACCCAGTACGGAGCGCAGTTTTTCATCGTTAAATTCAAAATGATCGGAATAGACAAACTCTTTGCCTGTGTTGTATGGCGGGTCAATGTAAATGAGCTTTATCCGATTTTTTGACATGGACGGCAATTTCAAAGCGGACAAGTTTAGCGAGGAGCTAAAGGCAAACAATATCGCCGAAGTTAGCGATGGCTACAAACTTGGTTTTGTGGGCAAAGACTATGCTCGCCTGCAAGCAGGGCGCACCGCCGAAACCATGATCGTACCCGACTGCAAACACAACAATTTACCCGAAAACAGAGACAGCGGCAATATCTTTATCATCGGAGATAACCTCGAAGCTCTGCGCCACTTACGAAATGCCTATGAAAATCGGATAAAGCTCATTTACATTGACCAAAAAGTTTATTGTCTGATTCTGCTAAGTTTTGCAAAGTTAAACCCGAACAAGCAGACAACAGTCCAACATCTAACATATAGAGTTTGAACA
>BNUO01000109.1 GCA_025997415.1 Campylobacterota bacterium | reverse complement strand
CAACAACGCGGGTTGTATGGAAGGATTCTTCTCAGAGCTTAAAGGCAAATACAATAACCACAGGGGGGGCTAAACGACGAACATAGATATTCTTATGTGAAATGGTGGTGTTGGTTTAAGAATAAGGGCTAAAAACGCCCAAAATGGGTATTAGACCGAGAATGACAAGGCGATGAGATTCTTCAGATCAAAAGCAGCCTCAGAATGACAGGGGAGTGAGATTGCGGGGCGGAGCCCGCAATGACAAGTGCCTGTCATTCTGAAAATAACAACAACAATCCGCTAAGATTTCGGTTCGCGGTGCGATAGGTAACGGCGCGTTTAACCACGCGAGGAAAGTCCGGGCTGCCGCCAAACAGAGTTCCACCTAACGGGTGGCTGGGGCAACCCAAGGGAAAGTGCAACAGAAAACAGACCGCCGTGCGCCGCAAGGTGGCGGTAAGGGTGAAACGGTGGGGTAAAAGCCCACCAGCTCTTTGGCAACAAAGATGGCTGGCAAACCCAACTCGCAGCAAGAAGCGTCTGGTTAAAGTTTGGCATTTTGAGCGCTTCGCACAAGCTGATTAGCAATAGTCGGTTGAGAGAAATCGTTACCCTCGACAGAACCCGGCTTATGTCGCGCCGCGCTAAACTATCCGACAAAAGGAGACAACAATGAAAAAACTAGCATTTGTCGCAATCGCGCTTGTTGCGCTGATCGCACAAGGTTGCAGCACCAAAGTTACCCGCGTTGAAACCAACGAGGCGATCGACCTTAGCGGCAACTGGAACGACACCGATTCGCGCCTAACGAGCGAGGAGATGATCAAAGATATGCTTCGTCAGCCTTGGCTTGCCCGTTTCTACACCACGAGCAAAAAACCGCCCGTTCTCACCGTTGGCACGATCAAAAATCTAAGCCACGAACACATCAATACGCAAACATTTGTCAATGACATTCAACGAGCCGTGATCAACTCCGGCGAGGCGGAGTTTATCGCCGCAAGAGACGATCGCGTCAATGCCCGCGACGAGCGGCGCGAGCAGGATCAGTACGCCAGAGAAGATACGCGCAAAGCGGAACGACAGGAGATCGGCGCAGACTATATTTTGGGCGGCACGATCAACACGATTATCGACAGCGAAGGCAAAACCGCCGTCAAGTTCTACCAAGTCGATCTAACGCTCACAAGCATACTTTCGCAGCAGGTCGTCTGGGTCGGACAGAAAAAGATCCGCAAACTTGTCGAAAATAAAAAAGTGCGTCCATAGGTTCGCGGCATGCGCATAACGCTCATCGCCCTTTTTGCCGCGCTGGTTTTTAGCGGCTGCGCAACATACAGCAGCGGCTTCGCAACCGTTGAACGCGACTTAGCCTCCGATCGCGCGGAAGCGGCGTTGGCATCGCTTGAAAAGATCAAAGTCGCCGAACGCGATCGTCTGCTCTATCTGCTCAACAAGGCGATGATCTTGCAGACGATGCACGAAAACAAGGCAAGCGGCGAGGCGTTTGAACAGGCAAAGGCGCTGATCGTTGAGTATGACGCGCTAAGCGTGAGCGAACAGGTTTCGTCAATGCTGATTAACGATGCGATGGCGGCGTATTCGGGCGAGGATTACGAGCGGGTCTATCTCAACTTCTACTCCGCGCTCAACTACCTAGCGCTGGGCGATCTCTACGGCGCGCGAGTCGAGGCGTTGCAGGCGGATGTTGCGCTTCGCGGCGCGGACACGGGCGAGTACGACAAAGACGCGGCGATGCGCTATCTAAGCGGGATCATCTACGAAGCGCTGGGCGAAACGAACGACGCACTCGTCTCCTACCGAATCGCATACAGCGACTACAAAAACGGATTTTTCGGCGTCGCAGTCCCGCATTCGCTGGGAGAGTCGCTTCTGCGCCTGACCTCCAAACTCGCCATTTCCGCCGAACACAAACGCTATCAAGCGGAGTTTCCCAAGATCGCAGATTTCAAGGCGTTGGGCAAAAACGAGGGCGAACTGGTTGTGATCGCAAGCGTCGGTTTCGCGCCGATCAAACGGGCTAACGATCTGACGACCGACTCGCCCGTTGGTCTGATTCGCATATCAATCCCAAGCTACGAGAGCCGTGCAAAGCCATTTACCGCGCGGCTTGTCATTGACGATCGAGCCCAGCCAATGGAGATCATCAGCGACATTGAGTCGATCGCAACCAATGCGTTGAGCGCACATATGGCGGCGATCATCGCGCGAACAGTCGCCAGAATTGCCACCAAAAAGATCGCCGAAAATGTGGCGGCGCAGGCGGCGGGCAACGGCAAAGACAACACGGGTGCGCTGGTTACAAAGTTGGCGTTAAGCCTATTTAACGCAGCCACCGAAGTTGCAGACACGCGCAGTTGGCTCACGCTGCCATCGACGATCCGCCTAGCTCGCGTGAAACTTACCGCTGGCGATCACACCGTTCGTGTCGTTGGCGACGGCGGCGCATACCGCGAGTACACCGTGCATATCAACGCGGGCGAAACGGTGTTTTTGACTCCACACCTATATTTATAAGGCTTACTTATGCGTATGATTATTACAGCTTTGATCGCGCTCTTGCTCGCTGGTTGCGGCGCAAACACGAGTAGTGCGCCCAAACCAACCGCCGCACGATCGCAAACCGCCGCGCCCGAATGGGTCAAGGGCACAACAAGCGCGTATCCCTCCAGCCGCTATCTCGTTGGAGTTGGCAGCGGCGCAAACCAAAATACAGCGGGCGATCGCGCCAGAAGCGATCTCGGCAAATCGCTCTCGGTTACCGTTATGAGCAGCGAATCCTCGCGCACCACAGGCGGCATTGACTCATACGAAAGCGTCTTTTCCAGCGCGGTCTATGCGCAGAGCGAACAGACGATCGAAGGGGTCGAGATTGCCGAGCGTTGGCTGGACGAGACGACCGAACTCTACTACGCGCTTGCCGTGCTTGATCGGAGCCGCGCAAGCTCTCGTTTGCGCTCGCTCGTGAGCCAAAAGGAGCTTGAGATCGCAGCGTTGCAGCGAGAGGCAAGCGGCGTTGGCGATCCGCTGGGACGGCTTAGCCTGCTAAATGACGCGCTGAAATTGTGCGCTCAGAGGCTGGCGGACACAGCGGTTTTGGCAGTTTTGGACGATCGCGGCGTTGCGCCATACGAGACGCAAAACGAGATCAGTGCCGCGAAACGGGAGCTTTTGCGCACGATCAAGCTCTCGGTTACGGGCGATAGCGTTGCAAAATCGCTGCTCTCAAATGCGCTTAGCAAAGCGGGGTTTGCGATCGTGCCTCTAGCGCAGAGCGATTACGAAGTTACGGGCAGTTTTGAAAGCGGCGTGCGAAGCGAAAACAACTGGCAATGGGCGAGCGCAACGATCGCCACAAAGATCACCGAACGGGCAACTGACACCGAAAAATTAAACGAACTTTTCAGCGTCAAAGAGGCGGCGACAAGCGTTGAAAACGCCAAAGAACGAGCGTTAAATAAACTGCGCGACACTCTTGCAAACGATCTTCCCACCGCGATCGGAAAGAAATAGACGCATAATCGACTAAAGTTTTTGCGGACTTTAGCCTTTTTGCCCACTTTGTCATTCTGAGCGAAGCGAAGAATCTCAAAGCAAATACAGATGTTTCGCCCGACCCTCGCTACTATCGCGAGTGATTGCTCAACATGGGGCTAATACTCATTTCGTAGTGTTGGAATGCCTTATGAAGCGTCTCGTACAGAGGGTTTGTCGTTAAATATAGCGAAACGGTTTGCTAAATCGCATATAAAGAAGTGCTCGGGCGGTGTTTATGGAAAAGCAAGTTCTGGTGGCTTCATATGCATTGGAAAATAGCGCTAAAAGCGTTCTAAATGCGTTTATAGATTATCTGCGCAGAATCTTACCGAGAAGGACATCAAAGAGACAACGGGGCTTATGGATAGAGCGTTTAACGGCATACTTCATCATCTTAAAATCAGTAAAAATAACATCATAAAAACAATATAATTAAATCCTTTTTTTGCTGTCTTTGAAGATGTTATGTTCCGCATAATAATTCGCTACAGAGTATGGAATTCAGAGGCTAGAATGGTGGTTTTGGTTTAAGAGCTTCACCACGAAATTACCATTAGCCCCATTCATCGAACAACACAACAAATGGTAACATTTGAGCTAATTTTTACAAAAGGGGGGGGGCGGTGAGAGCTATTCTTGTTTTACTAGCGATTTCGGTTTTTGCATTTGCGGACGCATTTGATGATGGTATGGCGGCTGCATATCGGGGCAATTTACAGGAAGCGGTGCGGCACTTGACGCAGGCGCTGGAGCAAAATCCAAGCAATGCAGATGCCTATCTTCTGCGCGGCAATTTGTACAAAGCTCTTGGTGATCGTGCAAAGGCGATCGCGGACTTTACGCAGGCGATCAAGTTCGATCCACACAATGTAGAGAGCTATTTCAATCACGGCGTTTTATATGCCGAAATTGGC
>BNUO01000108.1 GCA_025997415.1 Campylobacterota bacterium | reverse complement strand
CGGGCACAATGCAGTGGAACGGATCAAGCTGACCGGGATCAGGTGCCGGTGCCACAAGACGGGTTTCCCAAAGGCTAAGCGCGATCAGACTATCATTCTCATCTTTCCCCAAAACAAACCACAGAACAGTTGATCGGACTGTGTGATGAAATTGCGTCCTTGGTCCGTTCCGGTCTGCCGATAGAGGAAGCCCTGCTTTCCAAAAGCCGGGACGAGCGAAATCAGTTGGGAAAACACCTCAAGAAACTTGCCGATGAACTGGGAAACGGCAAGGCTCTGGTCGATGTTGTGCGTGACGATCCGGTTTTTCCGCCGGTTTACGCCGCCGTGATTGAGGCCGGAATCCAATCGGGAAATCTTGCCGGGGCGCTCGACTCCATTGTCCAAAGTGCAAGACTTTTGCGTGATTCCCGCGTGTTTCTGATCCAAGCGGCGCTTTATCCGTTGGTGCTTTTCACGTCGCTTTGGACGGTCTTTACGGGAATGTTCCTTTTTGTCGGTCCCCGGTTTGCGGCTTTTTTCGATGAGTATCAATTGACCACCCCGTTGTTGGGGATTATGAAATGGGGTACGGCTGATTTTTCCCTGGCACTTTGGGTGATGTCGGCGGTTCCGGCGGTGCTGTGGTTGATTTTTTTGGTTTGGTGCATTCGGTCCGCACGGGGAAATGTGATTCAATCGGCGGAATCATTGACATTTTTCGGCTGGGTCCCCTGGCTCGGACAGGCTGTAGTTCAGCTTCAAAAAATGACATTCGCCCGGATTTTCGCCATGCTGATCAAGTCGTCGGTACCGCTTGATCAGGCAATTTTGCTTGCCGCCAAAGCAACAAACGACCGGTATTGGTCCAAAGAGAGCCGGGAACAGCTTTTACAGCGTATTACCACCGGAAAGGGGGAAAATTATTCCCGGTCGGTGATTTCGCCGCTCATCATTTGGGCCGCCGGGATTCCGAACCAGGCGATACTTGCCGAAGGCCTGGAACTGTCTGCCCGGTCTGCCCGGACACGTGCGGATTTGCTGATTGCCTGGTGCGAAATGATTTTGCCCGTTGTGATTACGTTCGGTTTCGCCGTTGTAATCGGCGTATGTTATTGCTTAACAGTCATTTGGCCGTATGCCCAGATGCTGGATGCCTTCAGTAAGGTTTGATTTAAAATTTCCCTCCCGTGGAGGGGCGGCAGACGGTGACGCCGGATGACGGGGTGGTTCAGTCCTGGCAACAACATTTATTTTGGTTAAAACCACCCTGTCCGCCCGTGGCGTCCATCCCTCCAATGGAGAGAAATTAAAATACATTAAAAACGACAATAAAATGTTGAAAGTATCCTCATGTCAGGTTTATTTGGAAAAATTCCGGGCAGCGTTTGCGAGACACTGATGCTTATTTCCCAGGCGGTGAAGTCGGATTTGCCGCTTGCGGAAGCGGTCCGTTTGAGTGTCAGTGACCGGTTTCAATCGCCTAATACTGTTGACCGGGCATTTTTGAAATTGGCGGAACTCCTGGAAAAAGGGGTTGATCCCAAAACTGCGGTTCGGCAGTCCGGTCTTCCCGGTTATGCGGCGGACATCTTTGAAACGTCGCTGCAAAACAATAATTTCGCAGAGACTTTCGATGAAATCATCAGGCTTGAAGCGGCCCACTCCGCAGCGGTCAACCGGATCATCCAAACACTCATTTATCCGATACTCCTCTTTTTGTCGGTTGTTGTCGTGATGCTCTGCATTTTGCTGAAAACCATTCCGCATCTTGAGAATATATTCCTGGATTTCGGTCTTTCCCTGCCACCGCTCACTATCGCATTGGTGTGGACGAGCCGGCTCCTTCGGGAAGGACCGCTTTGTTACGGAATCCTGACATTTTTAGTGCTGTTTTTCGTCGTTGCCCGGCTTATTATTCCGAGATTTTGGTACATGGTGCCGATTTTCGGACGGATCGGTAAAAGCCTGAAAATGTACCGGATGCTGAAACAAATGGCATGGCTTATTCATCAGAACGTGCCGCTTCCGGAGGCTCTCGAACTTTGTGCCGAAACGATGCACAACCGTGCTTACAAAAACGATTGTCTGCACGCGGCGGAAGCCGCCCGGAAAGGAGCGCCGTTTGCGGAAATTGTCCTGTATTTTCCGTGGCTCTTTCCCGCATGGCTGGCTCCGATGCTTGCTGCCGACAGTTCCGGGGATGATGTTGTCCGGTCGCTGCGCCGTGCCGCGGAAACGGCGGATCACTATAAAGAATCGGCACTGTTGTTTTTGCAGTCCATGTCGATGCCGGTTTACATCATGATTTTGTTCGGCGGTGTCGGTATCGTGGTGATTGCCATGTTTATGCCGTTGATTAAATTGATTACGAATTTATCCACCAGTTAATGTGAAAACAATTTAGAATTCCCCTCCCGTGAGGGGCGGCTGACGGCAAAACCGGATGACGGGGTGATTCGGTCCCGGCAACAGTATTTTATTTTGGTTCAAAACCGCCCTGTCCGCCTGCAGCGTCCACCCCTCCAACGGAGGGGAATAAAAATCATCAACACTTTATTAAATAACAAACAGCCATGCCATCATCCAATGTTTACAACGTAAAAACCATCTCGGAGGGATATGATTTTTTGTCTCCCCGGATGCAGATGATTATTCAGCAAACGGATCAAAGGCGGTTCCGTGAATTTTGGGGCGGTCTCGGCATCTTTTTCGGTGTTCTCTTTGCGACGGCGGCCGTTGCGTTGGCCGTCACGCTTGCAACCGATGTGAACAATACCTTTGCCTTTGATTCGAAAATTGCCGCGTTTTTCGGAGGGATGACGGTTGCTGTGTTCGGGGTAATCGGCATAGTGACTTCCTGCGTAATCACTAATTGCCCGTTCATCTTCTATTTTTGGGTGAACATCCATACCTCCCGGCAGAGGATGTTTCTTGCGCTGATTCAAACGGCATTGGAGACCAGAACGCCGCTTAGTCTGATGGTACATGCCCATGCTCTTGAGAGTGTATCGCCGTTTTACCGGAACAAACTCAACCGTTTTGCAACCCTTCTCGAAGCCGGCAAACCGTTGTCCCGTGCATTGACCGAAGAGCCGGGGCTTCTCCGTTACGATGTCCAGGGTATTCTCGGCATCGAAGCGGATCAGGAGGAAACATTGCAGGCACTGGAAAATATCGCTCCAGCCACACGGTTTTCCGCACTCACGCAATCAAACAGCATTGTCCGGACCGGTTATTTTTTGGTGCTTTGTTTCCCGATGTTTTGGGTCACCCTATTTTTCAATATGTGGATCATACCGCAATTTGAGAAGATTTTTCTTGATTTCGGTCTTCCGCTTCCGCCGTTGACGCAACTGGTTTTCGGACTCAGAGGCGAATGTATTTTGTTGTTTCTGCTGGTTCCCGCACTGGCACTGTTCCTGATTGTTCACTTGATCCTTCAGACGGACGTTTTTCTGTTCCGTCCGTTTTTGTTCCGGCGTATGTTCCGGAAAGCGGATTCCGCCCGATTTCTCCGCATTTTCAACATGGGACTCAAACATCAAATGCCGATTCCCGACATTCTCGCCGTTTATCAAAGAACGGTTTCGAGTGCTTATCTGGCCGAAAAAGCATTGAGAATCAAGCGGAAAATCACAAACGGTCTGGCGTGGATTGATGCCTTGCGGCGAGAAAAATTCGTCACAACCGGCGAATCGCAGCTTTTGGAATCGGCGCAAAGAGCGGGCAATGTCAATACCGTCATCAGCGAAATCGCCGAAAGCAAGGAACAAAAACAGACCGCCGTCAATGATCTGATGAGCAAATTCATTTTTATTCCCATGATTCTGGTGGTCGGCTTTTTTGTCGGAGCCTTCACGATTGCAGTGTTTTTGCCCATTGTCGAACTCATCACTGATCTTTCACGTATCCAATAACCCCGGATTATCCAATATTTTCAAACTATTTGTTTACCGTAATAACTTCCCCCCTGTGGAGGGGGGTAATATGGTGCAGCCGGATGACGGGATGGTTTTGTCCCGGTAACGGATTTTATTCCCGGATCAAACCACCCCGTCACCCTTCGGGTGCCACCCCTCCACGGGAGGGGAATTAGCTGGTGACAAAATTTATCACAAATGTATTTAATACATGTAATCCTCAGGAAAGAAAAACATGTCCATTCATACTCCTCCCAAACGCGGATTCACCGTGGTGGAACTTCTGGCGGCGTTTATGATTGTCGGAGTTTGCATCACGATGTTCACGATGCTGGTTTCCACGGCGGCGGATCAGAGACAAACCGCCCGGATGCAACGGATTGCCGCCGATCAACTGCAAAACACTCTGGAATATCTTGCGGTTCTTGATCCGGAAAAAATGGAGACCGGCACGCAGGATTTCACCCCATTGCAGGAAATCATCGCCCGGTCGCTTCCCGGCGGAAAGTTGCAGGTGGAATGCAAACCGTATCAGCCTGAATCGGAGAAAACCGTGAAAACCTG
>BNUO01000107.1 GCA_025997415.1 Campylobacterota bacterium | reverse complement strand
ATGCATCTTGCCGTTCATGATGGTCTTGTTGTCAGTATTGCCACAGAACGGGATCGCATGTCGGAAGACCCGGATTCGGTCAAAAGTTTTTGTAAAACGATCCGTGATCTGACGGTAACACTGGATTTAAGCCATCTTATCTTCGGGCTTCAGAAACCGAGAGAATATGAACACATTTTGGAATATGTCAGCCATGTCCGTTTGAGGGACACCACCAAAGACAAGATGCAAACCCAAGTCGGACAAGGAATTCAGGATTACAGCAAATTGGTCATTCAGCTTGAAAAAATGAATTACCGCCGTGCTTTGTGCATGGACTTGGCCCCGCTTCCCGGGCTGGATCACGACGCCGAAATGCGGAAAATGCGTCTTTTACTGGAAAGTCTGCTCTAGCCCGTTGGGAATGCGGGAGCTTGTTCCCGCTTTTATCCAAAAGTATACCTGCCGTCAATCATCCAGAACGGTCTCTTTCACATCCTCTTTTTGGGGTGCCGGTATCGGCTCATCAATATTGAAGACCTGTTTGAGTTCGCTTCCTCCCATATCATTGAATCCTTTTTTGAACTCAAATATTCCCTTACCGATACTTTTGGCGACTTCCGGAAGCCGGGTACTCCAAATCTGCAAGTTTGCTTAAAGACTCTTTGATGGAGCGACCGGAATAACAACGTGTTGAGGCAGCGACAAACACCGTAAAACTCCTTTTTATACCCGAACCGGGAACAACAATTACTGACCTTGATCTCTGTTATACCGTAATCGGTATATAGATACTGCGCTTCATGTGACACAAACCCGCGTCCTCGTTGGAACGCTCATGTTTTTATATGGGAAATCTAAAGCGACTTGAATATATTATCCACATATTCCGATTTTTCTCAAGGCGTCTTGTCAGAAATGTTTGGGAAAATCGGGTGCACAACCGTAATCGGTATGGATTTAATACTTCGCATGACACAAACTGCGGCCTCATTGGTCTCGTTGGGACGCTTGATTGTTCTCACTGGAAATTAAAGGAGCTTGAGTATAATCCCCCCCCCCTATTTTAACAATCATTTGAGGACACCGGCAAAAAATGAGAAATTTTACAAAATATTGCAAAATATATTTTGACAACATGGCTTAAACCCTACTGTTTTAAAAGAATTCATGTTAAAATTATTTGTTTGACCGTATATCGTAATCGGTACGGACATAAGCCTTTCGGCTTCCATGAAACGCCCTGCATTGCCGGGTTTAACAAATCAAGCCGCAGTAATTTTAAAAGCAGCTTGAGTATATCAACTTTTTCAAATGGTTTGGGCCGGAATCAATGCCGTCATCACTTTTTCAGTACGAAATGCTTCCAACGACGTGGTTTTATCTGTCGTCGCTGATGATTATTGCCATTTTTTTCAAATTCAATCGTTTTTGGAGCATCCGCAATCTTGACTTGATCGGTTTGGTGTTCATCACACCGGGACTCCTTTTTCTTGCGATGAATCACAATAAATGGGGATACCTTTGGTTATATGCGTGCGGTTTTGTATTGGTGATACGGCTGCTGCTTGACTTGCTTATGGTACGGCGCCCTTTGCTGGAACCCAATCTCAATCCCAGCGGAATGACATTCGCCTGTATTCTGATTCTTGGATTTATGCTGACCAATATTGCAGTCAACCGTGGTGACACCGTTCAATCAGTTGACACGCTTCGTCTGGAACAAATTCTGACCATTCGGAGTTGGAATGCGGAAAAGGACAAGGAAAAAAAATTTTCTCTGGCGGCGCAAGTGCCGGGCTTCCGTCCGTTTCTTGCTTTGAGTGCTACGGCCAATGAAATTTTGGCACCGGGACGTTCTTTGGAAAAAACAATCCGCCGGGTAAAAACCAATTCCTCCGATTCTCCGGAACCGGTTTCCCTGCTTCTGCTTCTTCCCGAACAGACTTTACCGGAAACCGCCGTTCCCAATTCCGGTCCGGCAGACACTTTCATTTCGGAAAACGTCTCCGTCATAGATGTCCCGGCAAGTTCGGAAACATTCCGTCCGGCCTCTTTTTGGCTGGAATTAGCGGTAATTCTTTGTGTCGGAATAAGTCAAATTGCCGTTGCGCTCGGTCTGATATATATCGGACATTGCCATTTCAACAACTTTTTTACCGGAATTTCCGCGGCAACGCTTTATTTTTTGCTCCCTTATACTAATCAGATGACCGGACGGCTTGATCATGTGATTCCTGCGGCACTGATTGTTTGGGGCGTCGGTATGTACCGCCGCCCTCTTTTTTCGGGAATGTGTTTCGGTCTTGCCGGGACATTGGTTTATTATCCGATTTTTCTTGTTCCGCTTTGGTGCAGTTTTTACTGGCGCCGCGGTATGATCCGCTATCTGACCGGAGTCGTTGCCGTTGTTTTTCTTTTTTACGGACTTCTTTTCTTTTCCCCGGAAAAGTACGGAACCTATCATGAACAATTTGTCAACATGCTCGGTTTCGGTACAATTTTCGCTGATGCTCCCGGCGGTCTTTGGGAATTTTATTCCCCCAGTTACCGCATTCCCATGATGGCGGTTTTCTTTGTGTTTTGTTTCGGTCTGATTATTTGGCCGTCGCGCAAGAATCTGGCCACTCTTATTGCTTGTTCGGTCATATTGCTTTTGGGACTGCAATCCTGGCAAACCTATCAGGGCGGTCTTTACATGGCGTGGTATCTTCCATTATTGTTGCTGACCTTTTTCCGCCCCAACCTGGAAGACCGAGTGGCTGTAGCAACCGTCATTGATTTTTAACGGTTCCGCATAATTGATCGGTACATACTCTGCGTGGGAACAAATTGTTAATTTTGAAATGACGTAAACTGGTCAAAAGAAATCGGTTACGTTGAACGTGAAGCACTGTGCCTTACCGGCTACGGTGTATATCATGAGATTTTATTGACCGGCTGCCGGTTTCTGACCGGGCGGCATGTACCGATGTGCGACCAGGGGAGTTCATCATCAGAACCGTAAGAAGTGTGAACCGTCAGTTCCGTATTGATTCCGCATTCTTCGGCGGCGGCGTACCAAAGAGCAGGCCGGAAATGTTCACGCCAGGCGTCAAGTCTTGCACCGTTCCGCCAGACTGTTTCAATGACTTTACCCATACGGTGGTCTCCCCGGCTGAGCATTCCTTCGATGTGACTGGTTGAAAGGCCGTGATATTTCACCTGCACGCACTTGAGATGCCGGGCGGACCGGAATTTTTGATGGGCTTCGGCAAAGTATTCTCTTGTTTGCATTCCGAGCCGTTGGAACGGTGTCTGCGGTTTCGGAATAAAATTCGAGACACTCGCAACAACCGCCGGAAAACGTTTCATCACCGACTTGCCGAGAAATGCGATTTTTTCGGAAAGTTCAATGATGCCGTCCAAATCATCTTCGGTTTCTTCAGGCAATCCGCACATGAAATACATTTTGACCCGTGAAAAACCGTTCTCAAACGCACTCCGGCATCCTTCCAAAAGGTTCTCGTTTGTGACCTGTTTGAGAATCCGTTTCCGCATTTCATCACGGGCCGCTTCCGGCGCGATAGTGATTCCCGAACTTCGTTCAGTGGTCAGCGACTGCATGACCCCGGAAAGTTGATGATTGACCCGCAAACTGGGAACGGCAATCGAAATCCCCATAGGAGTAAGCGTTTCCCGGAGTTTCTGCATCAGTTCGTCAAACTTCGGATAATCACTTGAAGAAAGAGATAAAAGCGAAACATCCCGGACCCCGGTGTTTTCACAGGCGAGTTTCGCCGCATTCACAACCGCATCAACATCCCGGACACGGATCGGACTTTTCTGCACCGTGCTTTGACAGAACCGGCATTGCCCCGGACATCCCCGCATGATTTCCACGGAAATGCGGTCTTGAACGCTTTCAATCATGGGAAGCACCGGCATCACCGGCGTTTCAAAAGCGTTCAGGTCACGGACAATTGCCGGAGTGATTTCCTCCGGGATTCCGGATTCCGCTGGTTTCGGACGTTTGGCCCGGCCTTGTGCGTCATATTCGGCATGATAAAACCGGGGCACATAAGCAAACGGCAAACGCCGGGCAAGTTCAAGCAAAGCGGCATTGCGGTCTTTTTCTGATTTTTTGATTTCGAGCCATGCATCGCAAACTTCGGGAAGCGATTCCTCGCCATCACCGATGACGAACAGGTCGATGAACGGCGACATCGGTTCCGGATTGTAAACTGCCGGTCCGCCGGCAATCACGAGCGGATGTTCCATTGTGCGGTTTTCCGTATGAATGGGAATTTGCCCGAGATCAAGCATGGTCAGCACATTGGTGAAACAAAGCTCGTATTGCAACGTGAATCCGAGAACGTCGAACTTGTTCAGAGGTGTGAAAGTTTCCAGCGAATAAAGCGGCAGACGGTTTTCACGGAGCATTTGCTCCATGTCGGTTTGGGGTGCGAAAACCCGTTCGCAGGCCCAATCGGAATGCCGGTTCATGACCGAATAAAGAACCTGAAGTCCGTAATTGCTCATTCCGATGGTGTAAAGATCGGGAAAAGCGAAACAGAATTTTCCCCGGACGATTTCCGCCGGGTTCCATTGTGAAACCGGCGGAAATCGTCCGGGG
>BNUO01000106.1 GCA_025997415.1 Campylobacterota bacterium | reverse complement strand
TCATCATGGCAGTAGTTACCATCACAGGATTTATGACCTGATTTCGGGTCGATCTCTATGCTATCGATACGATCGCATACGCCTTTGCAACCGCCGTCATTTTCCAGCCATATAACGCTCCAGCCGATCTGCTTTATTAGATCCAAAACATTTTCCGTATGTTTCGCTTCGTCCGCGCTAAAATCCTCTTTTGGTTTATGCGAAAAGATCGCGGGAACGGATATGGCGGTTGCAGTCCCGGCAGAGATAACATTCTTGAAACTAATCAGATCTGCCTGAAGCTCAAGCAGTGGATTTGTCGGGCGATCGTAGCCGTTGAGTGAAAAGTGATCCGATCGCGCTGTCTCGCCCAAAACAAGTACAATTACCGTCTTTTCTTCATCGATATATGGCTTAAACGCAGCACAATCATCGAGCCCGACAAACGGTATGTTTGCCTGCGCCCTAAGATAGAAGCAACGAGGAACTGCGTAGAGATAGTTTTCAGGCACAACAAATCGCCTAACCACGCTGTGGTTTCTGCCAAAAAACGAATAGGTTTTATAGTTGATAGCAATCAAAATCGCCGCAAGAACGATTGCAAGCAATACATAAATTGTCCGCTGCAAGGCTACTTTTTTTGCCGAAGGATATACGATCGTAACTCTTGCAACGATCAAGGACGGAAGAATGCCACTAAGAGCAGTCCAATTCATAAGCGATGGAGTAATAAGATCGAGCGATTCGCCAACATTGGTTTCCATCACATTGCGCACCATATCTGCGTCAATGATCACGCCATATTTCACACTAAAATAGTTTACACACGCAGAGACAAGAAGCAGTATGATTGTCAGAGGTTTGAATATATATGGCAAAACGACGATATTAAATAGTATATATTTTACACAAAAGATGATGATCGGAAACGAAAATAGCGCAAAAAATGTCGCCGCGCTAGAAATATCAAAGTTTTTGAGCAGATACGACCACAGAGTTAAGTTAAAAACGATCGTAAAATAGATCGCAAGAATCACGATCGCCGTTCGATCGCTTAAGCGCCATCCAAAACGATTATAAATTGTACTAAACCAAGCGTAACTCATCGCACTATTATCACACAGCGTAGCTTTAACGCGCAAGATCGCAAGCGCTAGTGCGTGATCGCAGGCGCTGTTTTGGCGGGCGCGGCGCAGGATTTCTCGTGCCGTTGATCTCCACGAAGCGCGACGAGCGGTTGCCGTGCGACCCAAACAAAATAGGTGCGATCGCGCGGAACTTAAAAATAAAACAAGTATAATTCGATCCGATTAGAGAGCGCATAGACGCATTTGGAGAGCACTATGAACCCAAAAGTTTTGCTTTTATCTTTTTTCTTAATCTTCGCACAAACGACAGCTTTCGCTCAAAATCTCGCCGATGTTCAAAAGCGCGGCGTCCTCCGTGTCGGCTTTGAAAACAACTACCCTCCTTTTGAGATGGACGGCAAAGACGGTGATGTGGGTTTTGATGTGGAAATTGCCAAAGGATTTGCACGCGAATTGGGCGTAAAAGCGGAATTTTTTGATATAGAGTGGGACAATCTGCTGCCAAGTCTTGATAACGGCAGCGTGGATATGGTTATATCCGCCATGACTATCACTACTGAGCGGCGGGAGAAAGCGGATTTTTCCTCCCCCTATTTTGTAAGCGGACAGGCTATTTTATTAAATAGATCTAAGGCGTCAGCGATAAAAAGTTTCAGAGACCTAAACACCCCCTCCGTACATATCATAGAAAAGCAGGGTACTTTCGCCGATGGTTTTGTAAAAACTTTTTTTTCTAAAGCCAAAATAACTGTTATAGACACCAAAGAAGATGATATTGTAAATATGGTAGCAAACAAACAGGCTGATGTATTTGTATATGATCTCCCGTACCTTGCGATCGCGGCGCTGCAAGATAAAGAGCGATTGTCGCTTATAGATATACCATTTACTTACGAGCCTTTCGGCGCGGCATTTAAGAGAGGCAGCACGCTCAAAAAACCTATGGACAACTATATTGCCAAGATCAAAGCAAACGGCGAATATGACAAGCTGTATAGATATTGGTTTTTATCCACAGATTGGCTTGCTCAAAAGGCGCAAAAATGACCGTGCGGCAAAAGATATTTTCAAGCCTTCTCGTACCATGCTTTTTTATTATTATGCTTATTGTGTTTATCTATATAAACTTGAAAAGTATCGATAGCGAAGTAAGAGTTTCTACTCAACTCTCGTTTTTGATCAACGATATAGGTAAGATTGAGTCGCTTACACAAACTCTTACCTCTGGACTTTTGCGCATTACCGTGCATAACGACAGCGGGATCAGCGGCTTGGATATACAAATTTTAGAAAACTCTTTCGCCCAGATCGATGAGTTACAGCAAAAAATGGTTTTTACAAACTCCGATCAAGAAAAACAGATCAAAGAGATGTTTTCTACTATGCAGGCAATAAAGCCGATCTTGTTCGATCAGATCGTGCCCGCTATACAAGATCGCGCAGATAAAAAAATACTATTAAATATCAACGATCTAGTGGATTTTGCGCTAAAAGATCTTCATACCGCGTCCGAAAAAATGTTGAACGATCTAAATACCGATGTGGAGTCGAGGCTTGAGGAGATCGATCGTAGATTTGGCGCTCTTATTTTGCATATTATAATATGGGCGGGCATCTCTCTTTTAATGTTTGCCGCAGTTATTGTCGTAGTGCAATTCGCTGTGATAGGCAAACTAAAAAAGTTTATGGAAGCGGTGGAAAACTTTACGGCGGGAGATGCTGACCTTACAAAAAGAATTCCCGTTTCTGGCGCAGATGAATTTGCAACTCTTGCCGCGAATTTTAATAAATTTACCGAGAGTGTACAGGATATAGTCAACGAGGTAAATATCTCGGCGGGCGAGGTAACAAATCAAAATAATCAACTCGCCGAAACGCTAACAAGTGTGCATGGAATTATCGAGCGGCAAAATAGCGGTATGTCGGAGCTTGGCAGCCTGATAAAAGAGCTAACTAAAACATCGCTTTCCGTAGTAGATGAGATCACGGATAACGGTAAAAAAATGAGCCAGACGATGACCCTTACTGGCGATGGCGAAAAGAAGTTACAAAACGCCAGCAACACGGTAAATGCTATCCGCGAAAATACAGAAAAACTTGGCGTAACTATTCAAACACTCGAAAAATCTACGCTCGGAATTGTGCAAATCCTTACCGCTATCAACGATATAGCCGATCAGACAAATCTTTTAGCGTTAAACGCCGCGATCGAGGCGGCAAGAGCGGGCGATGCAGGACGCGGCTTTGCGGTGGTAGCAGACGAGGTGCGAAACCTCGCCGAACGAACGCAAAAATCGGTAGGTGAAATCAGCGCGATTATCTCCAATCTTTCAAGCTCCATTAAAGCAGCTACAGAGGGTATGTCGCTTGCGGACGGGAGTGTAGAAAAAGGAGTGGAAGTTATAGGTGAAACATCGCTTTCATTTAGCCAAATAGTTTCAGAAATACAAAATACAAATATCCGCACCGAACAGATTCAAAGTACCGTAAGTTTGCAGGCGGGAGATTTGGATAAAGTAAATACATCTATGGATCGGCTAGGCGAGCAGTTAAGCGTGGGAGCGAGCAGCATTGAAAATCTATCGCATAATGTATCAAGCCTAAAAGATAGAGCAAACGCCCTAACAAAACTGGTGCAAAAATTCAAAGTAGAATAACCGATCACTATGAAGTGCCGATCTGCTTTTGCAAATTACACATATGTAAGAGCCACAATCGGGTTGATTTTCATTAGTAGAAAAAATCGTTGATATGCTTCTAAAAACAAATAGATCAAAACCAAAGCAATTTGAAATGGTTATGACCGGGAGGATCGCATTCGATCTGGCAACAGATTTTATATGTTCATTTACACCATGGTTTCCCCTGTGGCTGGAACGGTCATTATCCAGACGGCAAACTCGTTGTATTCTCGAATCTTTAACAACCGTGTCATCTCCCCCACCCTACCCTAGCTCTTACACCGCATTCTTATACTGTTCATTGATCGTATGTGTAATGCGGTATGCGCAAAATTTTGGTCCGCACATACTGCAAAACTCTGCATTTTTGAATGCGTCCTGCGGCAAAGTTTCATCGTGAAATTCACGCGCTTTTTCGCCGTCTAGTGCAAGCTCAAACTGCCTATTCCAATCAAATGCAAACCGCGCATCGCTCATCGCATCATCTCTCTCTCTTGGTGATAGTCTGCGACCAGGGTGTCTTGCCGACGCGAGCGATGAGGCGCAGCTAGAGGAACTGAAAATCTTGGGCGAACTCACATTGCGGGCATGGGCAAAAAATGTACAGGTGATGATCGAGGGACCGGGGCATATTCCGCTCAATCAGGTCGAATACAATATGAAGATCGAGCGCCGCTATTGCCACGACGCGCCGTTTTATGTACTCGGTCCGCTTGTAACGGATATAGCGGCGGGCTATGATCACATTGCATCGGCGATCGGCGCAACACTTGCGGGAATGCACGGCGCGGCAATGCTCTGCTATGTAACGCCAAAAGAGCATTTGGGGTTGCCAAATCTGCACGATGTACGGGAGGGG
>BNUO01000105.1 GCA_025997415.1 Campylobacterota bacterium | reverse complement strand
ATCCGGTTTCGGCTTCGGTCCGGAACCCGGTCTTGCGCCCCCCCAATTACTGATTCTGTTGACCATGTTCTTCCTTCAGCAGAATGATTTTTGCGTTGTCGTGAGTTGAAATGATAGCAAAACGGCCTTTGTTGTGCTCGAAGACCAGACTGATTCCATCCGTTTTGTACTCGTTGCCATACGGTACATCGACAACCATGCCGTCCGGCTCAATTGTCAGCGCGACAATATGTTTCTCCGGATCAAACTTCGGATAAAATCGCTTTCCGCACACGGAAAAAGTGGCGTCTTGTGATAAAAAGAGTCGGTATGCCATGATATGATCATTATTGTATCGGCATTACTTGAAAAGGTCATTATCTTTTTCATTTCCGGAAAGCCTCCTTGCAAAATTTTTTCCATTGGTTGACAAAACCGCCGAAATTGAGCCGTTTTGTCAACAGGTCAGGAAACAAAAAATACCCGGATTTCCGGGTATTTCCGAAAACGGCGTCATTCGAGCCGTTTTTCATGCCGTATTTTATGGCGTCCGTGTTTCAGATTTCCGGCGGGGGGGAAGAAAAATCCGTTTTTTGTCATCAAATCAGTCATAGTAACAAATCGGCGATTCCCAACTTGCGTTCGTGTTTCCCGGCGCCGCTTGAATCGGATCACCGGGGGAATACGTGAACGTCAATCCGCCGTCACATGTGTCGGTGTAGTCGATGAAATACTCAAACGAGATGAACTTGCCGCCCCCCTGCTCCCGTATTTCCGCCGTGCCGGTTATCTGAAGCGTTCCCGCTTCGTTCGCTCCGCCGACGGTGTCCACCGTATAACCGTTTCCGTTCCTGCTGACATGATAAACGGGCGTGCCCCAGCTTCCGCCGGTGAAAGACAACGCGAAGGGAAACGCGCCTCCCGCCGGTTGACTGTTCATGTCGACGCCGTTGATTGAAAACACGATGAACGGATTGTCGTTGTTGTCGGTGTAACAGGTCCAGCTGAAAAAAACGCAGATCGCGTTCGGACATTCCGAACAACAGGGGGAGCATGTCATTTCGTTTCATTCCTTCCCGCCTGCCGCGGGCAGGACGATTTCCATGGCGCGCAAAACAAGTGTCCGCAACAATTCCTCCCTGCCCGCCGGGCAGGCGGGCTGCCCGATGACGCTCCGATTCTTTTTGCCGGGTAAAAAAAACGATATCTCTTTTTCCATCTCCCAAACGATCATGTCGACGTCACGCAATGAACCTGCATTCATCCGCCGTATCGGTGAATCTCCGCACGTGAAGCACGACCGCTTGAGAAAGATGCCGTTGTTTCGCAGCACCTCCTCGACGGTATCGCCGAGCAAACGGGCCTGCCCGTTTTTATGCGGCCGGTTCATAAATCTCGAATTCCTCAACCATTTCCATGTTCGTGAAATGAGCCGGAACGAACGGAACCGGCTTGTTTCCCGACATGAGATTCGGAGCGTGAAGACGGTACTGATACGCCTCCGGCTCATCCGGGTCAAGCCGGTTGCATATCACCGCGACGGAATAAAACTGACCGGGTCGGGAATTGACGCACTTGATATAAGCCCGGTTTCCGGCTTTCGCCTGTTCATTTAAATAATCAATCGCCTCTGTAAAACTCATTATCGTTCTCCTGTTTCCTGTTCTTTCGGGATCACCTCGGCCGTTATGTCCCCGCATATCCCCGCTCCCCCCGTGCCCGCCGTTCCGGAAAGCCCGGCGGCTATGCTTGACATGCCGATCGACAAGTCGGAAGCGGACACGCCCGTCACGGCGTCGCCGGTTCCGGTGTCGATTCCCGTCGGCACGGTCACGGCCGCCGTTCCGGTGATGCTCCCCGACACCGGAAGGTTGCCGATGTCGGCAGTGCCGTTCACATTGACCGTTGCGTTTACCGGCGCCGAACCGGTCAGGGTTCCGGACGCGACGCCCGTTATGGCGAACGTTCCTCCGTCGATGGATGCGTTCAAGTTGAAATCGTCGACCGTGCAGGGTTCCGAATTTATAACCGATTCCGTCTTGTTGACAACCAGCCCTGGAAGATCGGCAAGGCCGGCCGCCGTCCCGCAAACGCTGAAGTCGTGCGATATGTCGATCCCGAGCGCGGCGGCGATGTCGCCTATCGGAATCGGAATCGTCACGTTCACCGTGCCCGAAGCGCTTCCCGAAACGTTCAGCGTCGATCCGTCCGGGCAACGCCCCGATGGTCACGGGCACCGTGACGCTTATCGTCCCGCTTCCGCTGACAGTCCCGGTCGCGTTCCCGCATATATCGAGATTGGATATGTCGACCGAAACGGGAATCTTGGCCGGCGACGAGTCTTCCGTGTTGAACACGACGTCGACGTCCGTCAGCACGGACGGCTCGTCATCGCCTTCGCCTTCGCCGTTACCGTCCTTCTCCTCAAGCGTGATGCTCTTGATTCCGCAGACCGATCCGTAAATCCCCAAATCAATGTCACCCATGACCACGTTACCTGTCACGGGAAGCGTCGCCGGGACGGTCATCGAAACATTCGTATTGAGTTGCCCGCTTGCGCTGATCGGAACGGAGCCGCCGGATGCCGAAAGGTTGTGGCTGATCGAAACGTTTGCCGAAGCCGATCCCGATTGCAGGGTCGCCGACGTCAGGAATCCGCTTTTTTCCGTTTCAATCGAAACGGGAATCGACAAATCCCCGATACCGCCGATGGTCACGCCGGCGTCATCGCATACCGTCAGATCGGCGGTGATTTCCACGTCGGCGTCGAAGTGTCCGGCCTCCCCGCCGCCGATCCCGCCGCAAACGATGCAATACCGAATCTTTCCCTCCTCCGGGTCGATCACGCACGCCCCCGACATCGGAATGAAAAGAATCTGCCAGTATTGCGGCGTCTTCGTGGCGGTCAAGTGCACCAAATCGCCTTCGTTAAACGGCTCGACGAACAAATCTTTCGGGTTGGGCGGCAAGCCGTCCGATACCATCTCCGGTGTGAATTCCACCTTGACAATATCGACTCCATCAAAACGTTCGCCGTCCCAGCCGATTCCTCTGATCGGCGGCGCCGTTTGTCCGGGCGGTGTCGATGTATGTACCCTCGCGATGGGGTGGATGATCTTCGCCGTTCCGCCGCCGGTATCGAAGTTGACGACGACATCATCCTCGGTCTTGTTGTTTTCCTGCCCTCCGTCGGAATCGGAAAGTCCGTAATTGACGGTCATCTCCCAAACATCGAATCCCTTGTTTTCATAAGAAAAATTCAGGAACGGAAGCCCGTCGAAAAAGTACGGCCTTACCGAAATCAGAAGAGATTTCGCGACATCGAGGTTGTCTGTGTTGATAACCCGGTACTTGAGTTGCGCGGTGCTGTCGGTTCCGAACGGGTTGACCGTTCCGGATTCCGCGCCGATGGGAAGCAGGCTGATTTCGGGATTGAAGTTTACGGGCATGATATATATAAGCTGATTTTAAAACGGTATACTGTCGTCGATTGAAGGCATTCCCGGTTCATCCGGTTGATACTGCGGTTCATCGTTCTTCATCAAACTGAATACCAGTCCCTTTTCAACCGCTTCCGCCGATCTGTTGATCGTTTCCAGAATCCATTTAGGTATGTCGTGCGCCTTCTGCCACGTGGATTCATTGTTTAGGTCAAAATAGATTTTGCGGCTCGCATCATGTCGGTTCGTCCGCATCGGCTTGGAGATTCCGGATATGAACGCGACGGTTTTTCCTTTCGATTCGCGATGAGCGACCGAAACAGTCGCGGGAACTCCGAGCAGCCGCGTCAGTTCAAAGTCGCTCATCTCCTCCGGCGTGAAATCACGTCCCCGCCATGAGATGAGCAGCTTGCGAAGAGTCGCCTTCTCATTCATGCTTTTGGTCACCTTGATTGAAAGCTGTCGAAACGTCATCTCCCCGTCGATCTCGATAGTTTCCTCCGGAAACTCGAACATCAGGAACATCCGATCGATTTTTTTCACATCGCCGGAAAAATCCTCCGATTGTTTCCCGGCGTTGTTTTTTGATTTTGGCAATCGTCGAGAGGCCGACTTTCCATTTTGCGGCGGATTTCCGTTCGGACATGCCATTGTCACAATCTTCTAAAATGCGTTCTCGAAACTCAACAGGAATCGCTTTCATGTTTTCTTTCTACGCAAACCTTCAGCAAAATGCCAACTGAAAAGGACTTGCGGCAAAAATAACATCTTGCAAAAAATTCTCTATACCAATTGTGGAAATGATCTAAGGTACGAAAATAAACGATTTTCGTCCTTTTCCCACTCACGGAGGTTGCCATATCCCAATCCGCTTCACTCGATATTTTCATCAATTGTCTCAAAAATTCCCGATCCTCGCTCAAAACGCGGCGTTTCTCAACCCTTTATCACCGCTCTGACCATCGTTTTTCCCGGCCTCCTCGCCAACGTCTCCACCATCGCCGAAATCGAACGCTGGGTCAAGCTGCATTCGGCACAACTCGCCCAATTCCTGCGATTCCGGAAAATCGGCGCTCCCAGCGACACCACGTTGACTCGCATTCTGAACAAAATCCCGCTCGAAAAACTTCAATACGCCTTTGCCGAATTTATTAACGCCATTCTTTCCGAAACGCCACTCGTCGTCGCCGGTCAGCAATTTCAGATACGGATACATCG
>BNUO01000104.1 GCA_025997415.1 Campylobacterota bacterium | reverse complement strand
CGACCGCGACGACGATAAAACAGTTCGTTCCCTCGCCAACGCTCAATCGCCCGCGTAAAATCCTCAATCGCCTTTGGATAATCTCTAAGCTCCATATATAACTTGCCGCGAGATTCATAAGCCCATTCATCGTCTGGATAGATCTCAATATACCGCGCAAAATCTGCGAACGCCTTTGGGTAATCGCCCAGTTTGGCATACGCGCGAGCGCGATCGTAATGAAGTGAATTATCGTCTGGATCGATCTCAATTACTCGCGTCCAATCTGCGATCGCATTTGGATAATCGTGAAAATAGAAATACGATTTGCCGCGCATCTCATAAGCATCTTCATCGTTCGGATCAATCTCGATCACCCGCGTATAATCTGCGATCGCTTTTGGGTAATTGCGAAGAAATCAAACTATTCACGCAGATGATCGCGCTAAACCCAAACGCCGCGTCCTATCTCAATCGCGGTCTTTCGTATGCCAAATCTGGCGATCACACGCGGGCAGTTGCCGACTTTACGCAAGCGATCAAAAAGGATCCTGAGTATGCAACTCCCTATTTCCATCGCGGCAAGTCGTATTCCGCGCTCGGCGAACACGAAAAGGCGATCGCAGATTACACGCGGGCGATCGAGCTTGATCCGAGCTTGACGGAAATATATAAAGAGCGCGGCATTTCGTATTTAATGCTTCGCGATTACGCAAAAGCGATCGAAGATTTTACACGGGCGATCGAGCTTGACCCAAACAGTGCAGCGGCTTATCTGTGGCGCGGCTCGTCGCATGTCGCACTTGACGATCACTCAAAAGCGATCGAGGATTATACGAAAGCGATAGAAAACGATCCAAAGTGTGCGACGGCTTATGAAGCTCGCGGTAGTTCGTATTACAGACTTCGCGATTACGCAAAAGCGATCGAGGACAGTACGAAAGCGATCGAGATCGATCCAAATTATGCAAATGCTTATGGCAGTCGCGGCGAATCGTATGCCGAACTTGGCGATCACACAAAGGCGATCGAAGATTATACGCGAGCGATCGAGAACTATACGCAGGCGATCGAGATCGATCCAAACACTATATTTGCTTATTTCTATCGCGGCGTGGCGTATGCCGAACTTGGCGATCACTCAAAAGCGATCGAGGATTATATGCAAGCGATCAAACTTAATCCGAACTTTGCAGAGGCTTATGAGAAATGTAGCAGTTCGTACGGAAAACTTGGCAGGTTAGCAGAGATTACGCGCAAGATCGAGAGCGATCCAAACAATGCAGAAACTTATCGAGAACGCGCAAATTCGTATGCTAAATCTGGCGATCACAAAAAGGCGATCGTAGATTTTACGCGAGCGGTCGAGATCGATCCGAACTTTGCAGAAACTTATTGCGAACGCGCCGATTCGTATGCCAAACTTGGCGATCACGCAAAGGCGATCGAGGACTGGACGCGGGCGATCGAGATTAAACCGAACGGTCATTGGACTTATTACAGACGCGGCTATTCGTATGGCATACTCGGCGATCAATCAAAAGCGTTTGACGACTTTATGCAGTTTGGCAAACTCTATTTTGAATGGTGAGCGACAGCGAGTGCAAACAATGACCATACTAAACGGCACAAGCGAAATACTACTGTTGATTATCTCTGGTGCGGGGGGCAGCAGCGATGGTTACAAAGGCAAATACCGCACAATCGCGCAAAATATCAATAGCACATATGGCGCAAGTGTGGTGCGGACGGGTTTAGCGGTTATAGGCAGAGCAGAGAGAGTCGCACATTTTGCCGCGACAATGGATGCGATCGGCGCAGAGTTTGGAGCGCATTCGATCTACATTATGGCGAGTTCGGCTGCCGCTTCGCTCACCGCTGCAAACGCATATAAATATCCAAATATCAAAAAGCTGCTGCTGATCAATCCGCCTGCAAATATCAATCTCCACCTACAATCAAACGGGCTGAAACGGTTTAATGGAAAGGCGATCGTTTTGTGCGGCGATCACGATCCCTCTTTTGCGTATGCGCCGATGCTAACCGAGGGCAATAACGCGGCTCTGATCACCATTGCAAACGATGATCATAAACTGAGCAATATGCCGCTGGAGGAGTATATAAAACTGCCCGAAAAATATCTGTTTGAAGACGCAAAACCTGTCCAAATCTGACGGAGTTAATCGCTAAAGTGTCGGCAAAACCACACAAGGAGCGCGGAAATGGAAAGCAGCGGCGACAACGACAGCGCGGCATTAGAAGCAGCATTTGATCGCGCCTTGAAAGCTGCCAAGCAAGGCGATTACGGGAAGGCGCACAGGATAGCACTCAAAGCGCTCGATATCTATCAAGACAAGAAGACCCCCGATAGCGTCTCTGTGTTTTACGATGGCATACACGCCGAAGATCGTGGCAATTACGAGGAGGCGATCGCGCTATTTACAGAGGCGATCAGGCTCGATCCAAGCAATAAACGCGCTTATATGAGTCGCGGTTTTTCGTATGACGATCTTGGCGATTACCCCAAGGCGACCGCAGACTTTGCGCAAGTGGTAGAGATGTATCAGAACAGCAAAGAAAATGGCGGCTGCCGCGGCATTTCGTATGCCGAGCTTGCCGATTACTTAAAGACGATCGAGGAGTGTACGCAAGCGATCGAGATCGATCCAGATAATGCAGAGGCTTATAGCAGACGCGGCAATGTGTATAAGAAACTCGGCAAAACTTCTATGGCGAAAGCGATCGAGGATTTTACGCGGATGATCGAGATCGATCCAAGCAATGTAGCGGCTTATATCGATCGCGGCAATTCGTATCACAGACTTAGCAATTACTCAAAAGCGATCGAGAACTTTACTCAAGCGATCGAGATCGATCCAAATTGCGCAGACGCCTATTTCGATCGCGGCTGGGCGCGTGTCTATTTTGGCGATTACCCAAATGCTGTTGAGGACTTTACACGCGCACTCGAAATGGATTCGGAGCGAAGGGCTTTTTACGAAAGCGATGAGGTGTGTATAACGACCGCCGCTTTGGTAGAGGCAAGCGAGAATATACGCAAGCGATCAGACATACCCGAAGGAGCAAGAAATGGAAACATACAACAACAACGAGGCGTTTGAAGCGGCAGTTGAACGCGGCGAACAAAGTCATTGGGGGGCAATCAAGCATTATACGCAAGCGATCAAGCTCAACCCAAACAACGCAATGATTTATCGCAGACGCGGCTATCACTATGCGTGGTCTGACGATTACGCAAAAGCGATCGAGGACTTTACGCAGGCGATCGAGATTGATCCAAGCAACGCAAATGCTTATCGCAGACGCGGCGAGTCATACGCCAAACTTGGCGATCACGCAGAGGCGATCACAAACTTTACGCGGGCGATCGAGATCGATCCAAACAATGCAGAGTTTTATCACAGTCGCGGCGATTCGCACACCGAACTTGGCGAACACTATCAGGCGATCGATGACTACACGCGGGAGATCGAGATTGATCCGAAAAATGAGTTTGCTTATAGCGCTCGTGGCAGGGCGTATTACAAAGTTGGCTATTCAAAAAAAGCGGACGAAGACCAAGCGCGATCGTCCAAGCTGGGGAAGGAATCCGGCTGTGATCTCCTCAAGTCATGCGATGAAGAGCTTGCAAAGGAGATCAAGGGCTATACGCAAGCGATCAAGAGCGATCCAAACAACGCAAAGATCTATTACAAACGCGGCTATGCGTCCGCCAGACTTGACGATCACAAAAAGGCGATCGCAGATTTTACACGGGCGATCAAAATCGTGCCAAACTATGCAAATGCTTATTGCAGACGCGGCAAGTCCTATGCCAAACTTGACGATCACAAAAAGGCGATCGAAAACTATATGCAAGCGATCGAAATTGATCCATACAATGCAGACACTTATGAGTTTCGCGGCGATTCGTATCTCGCGCTCGGTGAAAATACAAAGGCGATCGCAGATTTTACGCAAGCGATCGAGATATATTCGCTCAATGTATGGGTTTATATCAAACGCGCTAAGTCGTATAACAACAAATCAAAGTCATTGAAGGACTTTGCGCAAGCGATCAAGATTCAGCCAAAAGATGGAATCGTTCAACGCGAACGCGGTTTATGGTATGCCAAACTCGGCGATCACAAAAAGGCGATTAAAGACTTGACGCGGGTGATCAAACTTCATACGCATACATTTACATTCAATAATCGTACTTATATATACGATAAAGATGCTTGTTACGAACGCGGCAAATCGTATCTTGCGCTTGGCGATTTCAAAAATGCAACTCTGGACGCTCGCATAGCATGCGAAGATGGCAAGTGTGATCTGTTGAAGTCGATGGAAGAAAACGGACAGATTTGTGATTAACTGTCATTCTGTGTGCGCCCTTTCCCGTCATTGCGGGCTTGACCCGCAATCTCGCACACTCTGTCATTCTGAACGCACCCTCTGTCATTCTGAACGAAGTGAAGAATCTCATCAAACACAGATGTTTCGCTTCGCTCAACATGACAGGGATTACCTTGTCATTCTGGGGCGCATTTTTGTCATTATGAACGCACACTCTGTCATTCTGAACGCACCCTCTGTCATTCTGAACGCACCCTCTGTCATTCTGAGCGGAGCGAAGAATCTGTGTTGAGATTCTTCGGCTCCGTCAAGACTGACGGAGTTTGCAAGAGCG
>BNUO01000103.1 GCA_025997415.1 Campylobacterota bacterium | reverse complement strand
AAGGCAAAGAAACCGCCACGCGGTTGCACTGTCCTAACGGATACCCTCGCATTTCTTGCGGCTTCGGGGCGCTCATACTCTGGGGAACTCGCGCCTTGATCCTCGCCGCTTCAAAATGCTTCGGCAGCGCAAAGCGTGGGAATAGGGATTCTTCGCTTCGCTCAGAATGCTTTTTGCCGTTGATCGCGTGGAGCCGTTTTAGCTATTCATAGCTGGAAACGCAAGTGCAAAAATGCCATCGACTCCAAGTAGCGCGATCTCTTCGATTTGGCTTGGCGCGGCGATCGCAAGCACTTTCGTATCGCTTAGATAGTGGTCGGCGATCTGTTGCAATTTTGGCGCAACCGCTAGATCGCAGAGCGCGTAACGAACCGCCGCCGCTGAAACGATCACAAACTCGCGCACCGACGAAACCCGTATTGCTAGTCGATCGGTGCATTCGCCGTAAAGTGGCAGATCGCTCTCGGAAAAATCGGCTACGAGTAGCGATCCGTTTGGCGTTTTTGTACTGCCGTTGATAACGGCTGCGATCGATTCGACAAACACCACCTCTTTTTCGCTGTCGATCGCACCGTCAATGCCGATTAGAACCATCTTTGACCCCCGCGCACTGTTTCGAGCAAAAAAACCGTCCATCTTTGATCACCGCTTCGCGCGGCGCACAGTAGATACCGCACTTTTCACACTTGACCAGCTCTTCGATATAGCCGTCTTGCTTCGGCTTTTTGCGCGGCGCAAAGAGAAGATACAAAAACAGCAACACCAGCAACGGCACGATGATAAACTTCCACATTATAAACCCCGATTTTTGGTAGAAATCATAACTCGGACGACATTATATAGCGGCAAACTCCACTCTGGCATTTTATCGGCTTGAAAATGTATGATTTTGTCGCGCACATCTAAAACAATAGTGTACATTCTGTTGGAGTTGTCGTATAAAATGATGTTATCGGTTTTTTGTGCAACGGTCTCAAAATGCTTGATACTAAGCTCTAGGTTTTCTTTAACAATCTCTGGACGCACGCTGTGTCCGCCCTGTATCGCTCTTTGTTCGATTCTGTGCATTGACATATCAGTCAAATCAATAGTGCTTTTGCCAACGCCGTTTGTACCGGTGATAATCATCAGATTCTGTTTCAACATCATTACAGCTTTGAAACGATTACTGTTTTGTATGTGTCCTTGTCAAGGGTAACGAGAAACTTTTCACCGAGAGGATTTTCTAGCACAGGGTATTCATCGGATATGCTTTTGTCGTGATAAACGATACTCTTTCCCTCTTTTAGTAGCTCTTTTCCAATATCGGCTTCGTCCTCTCGCATACTTCTAACCAGATCGTCATATGAAAACTCTCTGTTTTGATACCACATCGCTTGTGTTGTGTTGTCGTTCATTACTGTGCGTTTAGGTAGTCTTGCAGGGCTTTGGGCACAATGCTTTTGCCGCCGCGCAGTTGGCGGATCGCCTCTAGCGCCGCCCGCGCCGCTGCGGTGGTGGTGAAATACGGGATTTTGTTTGCCAGCACCGCCTGTCGTAGCCGTTTCGCGTCATCTTTGCTTCGTTTGCCATCGCTCGTGTTGATCGCTAGATCGACCTCTTTGTTCTTGAACAGATCCTCGACATTTGGTCTGCCCTCGCTCACCTTGAGCACCGTTTCGGCAACGATTCCGCCCTCGATTAGCGATCGCGCCGTGCCGCTCGTGGCAATGATCTTGTAGCCGAGTTTGACAAACTCCTGCGCTAGTTTCACCCCCTGCTCTTTGTCCGCGTCAATAAGCGACATAAAGAGCCGTTTGCCATTAACCGGGATCGGATTGTGGCTGGCAAGCTGCGATTTGGCAAAGCTGATGCCAAAGTTTTCGCTGATACCCATCACCTCGCCCGTCGATTTCATTTCGGGTCCCAAAATGAGGTCTGCGCCAGAGAGTTTGTTGAACGGGAAAACCGCCTCTTTGACCGCAACGAGATTTTTGAGTTTGGGTTTGAGAATGCCGTTGTGCCGCCCAACGATTTTGCTCTTGTCATACGCCGCGATCGCCTCTTCAAGCGTTTCGCCCCACATCACGCGGGTTGCGATCTTTGCCAGCGGCAGTCCTGTGGCTTTCGACACAAACGGTACGGTGCGGCTCGCACGAGGATTGACTTCGATGAGATAGACATTGCCCGCGTGGATCGCGTATTGGATATTGAGAAGTCCGCGCACGCCAAGCCCCAGCGCGATCGTCCGCGTCGTCGTTTCGATCTCTTTGATCAGATGATCGTTGATCGTTACGGTTGGCAGCGAGCAAGCGGAGTCGCCGCTGTGAATCCCCGCCTCTTCGATGTGCTCCAAAATCCCGCCGATATAGACCTGCACGCCATCGCTAATCGCATCGACATCAAGCTCTACGGCGCGATCGAGGAACTTATCGACTAGCAGCGGCGCTTCGCTGGAGATACTCACTGCCTCATCGACATAGAGTTTGAGTTCGTTTTCGTCATAGACCGTCCGCATTCCGCGTCCGCCTAGTACATAGCTTGGGCGCACCAGCACGGGATAGCCGATCCGCGCGGCGATCTCAAAAACCGCCTCGCGCGTACTCGCCGTGCCGCCTGCGGGCTGAAGCAGTTTGTGCTCCTCGACAAAACGCGAAAACTTCTCGCGATCTTCGGCAACATCGATCGTCTTTGCCGAAGTACCGATGATCTTCGCTCCCATTGCGCTCAGGTTTCGCGCGAGTTTGAGCGGAGTTTGACCGCCGAAATGCACGATGATCCCGTCTGGATTTTCCCGCTCAATAATCCCGCGAATATGCTCCAAGTCGATCGGCTCAAAGTACAAAACATCGCTCGTGTCGTAGTCGGTGCTGATCGTCTCAGGGTTGCAATTGACCATAATGGTTTCGACGCCCATCTCGGCAAGCGCGAAACTCGCATGAACGCAGCAGTAGTCAAACTCAATTCCCTGTCCGATTCGGTTTGGACCCCCGCCCAAGATCATCGCTCGTTTGCGATCGCTCTGGCGCGGTTTGATCGGCTTTGGTTCGATCGGCATTACGGAGTACAGGTAGGGCGTAAGCGCGTCAAACTCCGCCGCACAGGTATCAACCTCGCAGTACTTCGGCTCAAGCCCAAGCCGTTTTCGCGCCAAATATATGTCGTTTTCGCCCAGATCCAGCCCCTCGTTTTTGTTGAGAAGCCGCGCGACCATCTTGTCGCTAAATCCCAGCGACTTGACGCGCCCAAGCGCATTTGCGCTGCTTAGGATCGCAAGCGAGATCGCCTTTTCTTCGGCGACAAGCCGTTCGATCTGGTACAAAAACCAGCGATCGATATGACAGAGCGAATAGACCTCATCAACGCTAAATCCCCCCCGAAACGCCTGCGCGATAAACAAAATGCGGCGATCGTTGGGGCGGCGCAGTTCGCGTTCGATCGTGGCGCGCTCGGAGTCGACATGATCAAATCCGCACAGCCCCGTCTCAAGCGAGCAGAGCGCCTTTTGGATCGACTCCAGAAATGTTGCGCCGATCGCCATGGCTTCGCCCACGCTCTTCATCGCCGTGCTTAGCGAGCTATTTACGCCCGGAAACTTCTCGAAATTAAAACGGGGGATTTTGGTAACGATGTAGTCGATCGATGGTTCAAAACTCGCCGCCGTTGCCGTGATGTCGTTGGTGATCTCGTCAAGCGTATAGCCAATGGCAAGCAGCGTCGCAACTTTGGCGATCGGATAGCCCGTCGCCTTACTCGCCAGCGCACTCGATCGGCTCACGCGCGGGTTCATTTCGATCACCGTCATTCGTCCGTTTTCGGGGTTGATCGCAAACTGTACATTGCTGCCGCCCGTATCCACGCCAATCTCGCGCAAAATCGCAAAACTCGCGTCGCGCATATTTTGGAACTCTTTGTCGGTGAGGGTGAGCGCAGGCGCAACCGTAATGCTATCGCCCGTATGCACGCCCATTGGATCAAAGTTCTCGATCGAACAGACGATGATACAGTTGTCCTTGGAGTCGCGGATCACCTCCATCTCAAACTCTTTCCAGCCCAGAAGCGACTCTTCGATCAGGATTTCGCCGATCGGACTCGCCTCAAGCCCGATCTCGGCTAGGGTTTTGAACTCGTCGATGTTGTACGCTACGCCGCTGCCGCTGCCCGCAAGCGTGTAACTAGCGCGGATAATGAGCGGAAAGCCGATCGCCTCAGCCGCTTCGACCGCCTCTGCAAGACAGTATGCGTAGCGGCTTTTGGGCAGATCCATTCCGATTTTGAGCATCGCCTCTTTGAACGCCTGCCGATCCTCGCCTTTTTTGATCGCTTCAGGCGACGCGCCCAGAAACTTTATGCCATCGAGCATTCCTTTTTCGTGCATTTTCATCGCCGCGTTGAGCGCCGTCTGACCGCCCATTGTCGGCAAGATCGCATCGACCTTCTCTTTGCGGATAATCTCGGCGATGATATCTTCGGTGATCGGCTCTATATAGGTACGATCAGCAAACTCCGGATCGGTCATAATCGTCGCGGGATTGCTATTGATCAGCACAACGCGATAGCCTTCGCTTTTGAGCGTTTTTGCCGCTTGTGCGCCCGAATAATCAAATTCACACGCTTGCCCGATAACGATTGGACCTGAACCGATAAGTAAAATTGTTTCGACATCTGTTCGTTTTGGCATGTCATAACCTTGCAAAATAAGTGGGCTATGTTAGCGAAAATCCGTTTTTTGCCCCGTTCGTTTGCGTTTCGCTTGATCGGCGTGGGGGGCGCGGTCAGTTGCGCTCTATCTGGCTTAAGCCGACAAGTTCAACATCTGCGCGGCGATCTTGCTCCAAGCAGCTTCTTTGCTTGCAATCAGGCGAGACAAGCGCCCCTTTGCCCGAGGCAACAATAAGCGATCCATTGACCCCTGCGCCAACCAAAAAATCTCTAACGGCGGCGGCGCGCGCGTCCGAAAGGCGCTGATTGTGCTCTTTGCTACCAATGCGATCGGTAAATCCCGAAACCGTAATTCGCTCAATCTTTTGCGTCTTCGCAGCCTCC
>BNUO01000102.1 GCA_025997415.1 Campylobacterota bacterium | reverse complement strand
AAGCAAAATGCTTCGGCAGTGCAAAGCGTGGGAATAGGGATTGCGGCTTGCGCCGCAGGGAGTTGAGATTCTTCGCTGCGCTCAGAATGACAGAGGGGGCGAGATTGCGGGTCAAGCCCGCAATGACATTTACTGTTATGAGATTCTTCATCGCTTCGCTCCTCAGAATGACAAGAAAATGTCATGTTGAGCGAAGCGAAACATCTGTGTTTGCCTTTAGATTTTTCACCGTCCCTTGCTTATATCGATCGCTTGCCAGTGCGGGAACTGTTTGCGAATAAGCGCGTTGAGTTCTAGCTCAAAAGCGGAGTATGTGGGCTGCCCAATCGATGAAGCGGCGGCGTTGCCAACAACCGATCGCGCCATTCCCGCCGCAGAGGTTGCGTGGCTTAATCGATCGATAAGGATAAACGCGCCCGCTTGACGGTTGATCTCGTACGGATCAAAGACAATTCGCTGATCGGTAACGACAACCACGCGCGCGATCGTATTTAACACGATCTCGCCGCCCTGCAGCTTCTCAAGAGTATTGACATCAACAAGGTATTCGATCTTCGTAACCCGCGCAGGCGCGATCTTTGTACCGATTTTGAGCAGGTAACTCTTGTCGATCGCAAGCGGCGTTTCGCCCAGCCACACAAGATCAGCCTCAAACGAATCGGCAATCAGCGGTTCGGGTTCGCCACGCTTGATCAGCAGATCGCCGCGGCTAATGTCGATCTCGTCTGCAAGCGCGATCGCAACCGCCATATCTGCGCCGGCGCTTTGCAAATCGCCGTCAAAAGTGGCGATCCGCTCAACCCGCGAAGTTTTGCCCGAAGGCAACGCGACAATCTCATCGCCAACTTTGATCGCGCCGCTGATGATCGTCCCCGCAAATCCGCGAAAGTTGAGATCGGGGCGGATCACGAACTGCACGGGAAATCGAAAACTCTTCGATCGACTGCGATCAATCGGTGTCGTTTCGAGATAGCTCATCAGCGCTTCGCCGCTCCACCACGCCATATTTTCGCTTCGCAGCACAATGTTGTCGCCCTTGAGTGCCGAAACGGGAAAAAATGAGGCGTTTTTGATCCCAATCTCAGCGGCAAGCGCTTTGTAGTCCTCCACAATCTCATTAAAACGCAACTGATCGTAACCGACCATATCCATCTTGTTGATCGCCACGATGATATGCCGAATGCCCAAAAGGTGTGCGATATAGCTGTGCCGTTTCGTCTGCGCCAGCACGCCGCGCCGCGCGTCGATCAGGATAATCGCTAGATCCGCCGTCGATGCGCCTGTCGCCATATTTCGCGTATATTGCTCGTGTCCGGGCGTATCGGCGATGATAAACTTGCGTTTTTCCGTCGAAAAGTAGCGGTAGGCAACATCGATCGTAATGCCCTGCTCCCGCTCGGCTTGCAAACCATCGACCAAGAGCGCGAGGTCAAGCTCGCCCTCCCCCGCTGACCCAAGCCGTTTTGTGTCGTTTTTGATCGCCGAGAGCTGATCTTCGTAGATCAGCTTTGAATCGTGCAAAAGCCGCCCTATGAGCGTACTCTTGCCGTCATCAACACTCCCGCAGGTGATAAAGCGGATCATCTCTTTTTGCTCGTGCTCTTTTAGGTACTGCTCAATGTTCTGTGCGATCAGTTCGGATTGGTGAAACATTAGAAATAGCCCTCGATCTTTTTCTTTTCCATTGAGCCGCTGCTGTCGTGATCGATCGCCCGCCCCTCTCGTTCGCTCGTTTTTGCCGTCAGCATTTCGCCGATGATCTCCGTTAGCGTCGCCGCGCTTGATTCGATCGCGCCCGTGAGCGGATAGCAGCCGAGCGTGCGAAAGCGCACCATCTTCATCTGCGGCTTCTCGCCATCTTTGAGCGGCAACCGATCGTCATCGTGAAGGATCAGCATTCCATCGCGCTCCACAACAGGTCGCTCTTTGGCAAAGTACAGCGGCACGATCGGAATCTTCTCTAGGTAGATATACTGCCAGATGTCCAGCTCCGTCCAGTTTGAGAGCGGAAAAACGCGGATCGACTCGCCGCTATCGTGTCTGCCGTTGTACAAGTTCCAGAGTTCGGGGCGTTGGTTTTTCGGGTCCCAGCGGTGGTTTTTGTCGCGGAACGAGTAGATTCGCTCTTTTGCGCGGCTCTTTTCTTCGTCCCTGCGCGCCCCGCCAAAAACCGCGTCAAACTTGTGCTTCGTCAGCGCCTGTTTCAGCCCTTCGGTTTTCATCACATCGGTATGCTTCGCGCTACCGTGTATAAACGGATTCATTCCCATCTTCTGCCCGTCAGGGTTGATGTGCACCAGCAGCTCCAGCCCAAGCTCTTTGACGCGAGCGTCGCGAAAGGCGATCATCTCACGAAACTTCCATGTCGTATCAACATGCATAAGCGGAAACGGCGGCTTTGCGGGGTAGAACGCTTTGAGCGCCAAGTGGAGCATAACGGACGAATCCTTGCCAATGCTATAGAGCATTACAGGGTTGTCAAACTCCGCCGCCACTTCGCGCATGATGTGAATGCTTTCAGCTTCAAGCGCCTTTAGATGTGTGAGCATTAGAGCCTTCCATCGACTTCGGATTTGTCAAAAAAGCCCTTGACATCAAAGACGACGCCATTTTCGCTCACCAGCGAACGCGGTTTGATCTCGGCGAAGAGTTTATGCGAAACGGCGACGATCAGCGCGTCGTACGATCCGCGCTTTAACGAGGCGATCTCTTTTGTCAGCTTTAGTCCGTTGTACTCGTGCGCCACTTCCGCCTCGTTTGCCCACGGATCGCACACCTCAACCGCGCAGCCAAATTCGCGCAGTTCATCAACAATGTCTATGACGCGAGAGTTGCGAATATCGGGGCAGTTTTCTTTGAATGTTATGCCCAGCACCAGCACCTTCGCGCCGTCAATTCGATTTCCGTGCTTGATCATCAGCTTGACCGTCTGCGAGGCGACATACGATCCCATACCGTCATTAACCCGTCTGCCTGAAAGTATCACTTGCGGGTGATAGCCGATCGACTCCGCTTTGTAGGTTAGATAGTACGGATCAACGCCTATGCAGTGTCCGCCCACAAGACCCGGTCGAAACGGCAGGAAGTTCCACTTCGTTCCCGCCGCTTCCAGTACATCGCTGGTGTCGATCCCCATTTTGCCGAAGATCAGCGAGAGTTCATTGACAAACGCAATGTTAATGTCGCGCTGACTGTTTTCGATCACCTTCGCGGCTTCGGCGACTTTGATCGAACTCGCCTTGTATGTACCTGCGGTGATAATGCTCTTGTAGAGGTCATCTACCTGCTGCGCAATTTCGGGCGTACTGCCGCTGGTAACTTTGCGGATCTTGCTAACCGTATGCTCTTTATCGCCCGGATTGATCCGTTCGGGCGAGTAGCCGCAAAAAAAATCCACATTAAACTTTAGTCCGCTAAAGCGCTCTAGGATCGGCACGCAATCCTCTTCTGTGCAGCCCGGATAGACGGTCGATTCGTAGATCACAATATCGCCTTGCCCCAGCGCCTTGCCCACGCTCTGGCTTGCCTTCAGAAGCGGCGTAAGATCGGGATTTTTGTGCTGATCGACGGGCGTTGGAACGCTGATGATATAGATATTTGCGCTTCTAATATCATCGAGCGAGGCGGTGAATGAGAGCTTTGTCGCCTCTTTAAGCTGCTCGGTCGTGAGTTCAAGCGTACGATCGTATCCGCGCCTAAGCTCCTCGATCCGCGCTTCGTTGATGTCAAAACCGATCGTCTCATAGACCTTGCCAAACGCGGCTGCGAGCGGCAGTCCCACATAACCCAAACCAACAAGCGCGATCCTCATAACACTCCTTATTGCGGCTTAAAGCGCGAATCATAACTACTACCCGCTAAATAGATGGCTAAAGCGTTGCTTGGTTAGCATTCAGGAAACTAACAAACGAGGAGCGGCGATGCACGAAACAATCACAGAAGGCGTAAGCGAAGCAATATCCCTGACGACAAGCTGGGTCGGCTTCCTATGTTTGGCGATCTTTGTAGTTGGATACTACTTTATCGCCTCCGAAGAAAAGTACCACATCAACAAGTCAAAACCGGCGCTTTTCATCGGCACATTTATGTTTATCCTCATCGGTTTTTACACGCTTTTAAGCTACACGGGCGATACGCAGAGCGTGCAAATGCTCAAGCTAAACACCCATGTCAAGCACCTCATAGAGGAGATTGCGGAGATCTTCTTCTTCCTATTTGTGGCGATGACCTACATCGAAACGCTGATCGAGCGGCGCGTTTTTGACACGCTCAAATACAAACTCGTCAGCAACGGCTACGGCTACCGCAAGCTCTTTTGGCTCACCGGTACGCTGGCGTTTTTCCTCAGCCCCGTCGCCGACAACCTGACAACCGCGCTGATCCTCTCAACCGTCCTGCTCACGATCGACCGCAACCGCAAGGAGTTTTTGGTTCCGGGCGCGGTCAATATCGTCGTCGCGGCAAATGCGGGCGGCGCGTGGTCTCCCTTTGGCGATATCACGACGCTCATGGCGTGGCAGGCGGGCAAAGCTCCGTTTATCGACTTTTTCTTCATCTTCCCAAGCTCGATCGGCGGCTGGCTCTTGACCGCGTTTTTGCTTAGCCGTTTCGTGCCGAATGAAAAACCCGCGTTTGATGCCACGACCGAACCCGCAGTGCATATGCAGGTGGGTGCGCGGGTCGTCATCGCGCTCGGTATTTTCACGATCTTTAGCGCCGTTATGTGCGAAAACCTCTTTCACATTCCGCCGATGTGGGGGATGATGTTTGGCTTGTCGCTTTTGCAGCTCTTTTCGTTCTACCTCAAACGCAAGCGGCCAAACGCGCCGTTCAGTGTTTTTCAGAGCATTAGCAGGATCGAGGCAGATACGCTGCTGTTCTTTTTCGGTATCTTGGCGGCGGTTGGTGCGCTGGGCTATGTGGGCTATCTCGAACTCGTTTCGCGCGGCTACGGCATCATCGGATCGACTGCGGCAAATATCTGCGTGGGCATGGTTTCGGCTGTGGTCGATAATGTCCCTGTGATGAAAGCGATTATCGACGCAGACCCTGCTATGGGCATCGATCAGTGGCTGTTTGCGGCTCTGATGGCGGGGATCGGCGGCAGTCTGATCAGCTTTGGCAGCGCGGCGGGCGTGGGGGTAATGGGCAAACTGCGCGGCACCTATACCTTTATGTCGCATATGCGCCTTGCTTGGACGATCGCGCTGGGATTTATCTTCTCGATCGCGATCTGGTATGTACAATTTGAAGTCCTACACTGGTATGTTTTAAGCGGCGGAAAACACTAGCGTCATTGCTGTCCCTGCCAATCATTTCGATGACACTTTTCGCTAGAAAAGGGTCATCGAAAGGAAACCACAATGTTCAGCGCAAAAGAGGACAACACCGTATCAAGAGAACAGGTAAAGAGGCTTCG
>BNUO01000101.1 GCA_025997415.1 Campylobacterota bacterium | reverse complement strand
CCCCCAAAGTTGGCTAGTCGCCTCAAACGAGACGCCGCGTTCGCTGCTCAGTTTGAGCGTGAGCGCTTCGATCGGCATAATCTTGTCGGTCGCCTCTAGTACATACAGATACTGCATAACAGGGACAAATCCGCCATCGCCCGTTAGATCAACCTTAAGCATCGGTCCAAAACCCGTTCCGCCCGCAGGAATACTGTTTTCCTGAACGATGATATTGACGCGGTAATCGGCTGCCGACTTCGTGATAAAGTGTAGATGATCCGCCCACTCCTGCCTTGAAAAGTACAGGTGGCTAAGTTCGGTTAGCCGCGATTGCAGATAGTCGTCGTTAGCTCCCATCACCGATATTGCTTCGGTTATATCGACAACCTCTTGCTGAAGCGCCAAAACTTCCGCTTTGCCATCGCCGATTCGATAGCTGTTGATCTCGGCGATCACTCGATCGTACTCTTTGACTGCGGTTGTGTCGTATTTCTGTGCGTGTGGCACGATATACATATAATCAACAACCAAAAGCGCTGCGGCAAGTCCAATGCCCATTAGCTTAATCTCGCTGGGTTTTTTAGTTTTGAGCACGGCGTCAAATTTGGACATAAACGCCTCAAACTTGGTGTGCAAGTCGGCTATTTGTTCTTTGATTGTCATGGCAACCTCACTTTCAGATCAGCTTCAAAAGCGGTTTCGTTTTTTGCGATCCTGTCCATTGATGGAGCGTAGTTTTCAGCGGCTAGTTTTTCAAGAAGCCTCGTGATCCGCGTGTCGTTTCCCGCGCGAAGTTTGATCGTCGCGTCGCGCTCTTTTGTCTCAACGCCCGTAACTCTCACATCGTACTCTGTCAGATACGCATAGACTTTTGCAAGCTCTTGGGCGATCGGTTTATGTACAACGCGCTTTTCGTGAATCTGACCTAGTAGCGACTTTGAAGTATTGAACTTGTCGCTTGCCTCTTGGTAGCTTTTTAGCAGAGCTTCTCGTTGGACTCTGAGCTGATCTCGCGCAGCAATTAGGGCGTTGAACTCCGCTTTGCTTTGACCAAGCGCGGCGAGTTTGACCTTGACATCTTGCGTGTGGAAAAACCCTTTTGTATAGTAGTAACCAGGCCACGCGATTGCAGCGATCAGTATTGCCGCGATTGCCAAAAGCGCCTTGCCCGCAGGTCGGCTCGTAAATGTGCCGGGTCGTTTGTGAGCGGTTACATTAAACGGGTTTGGCGTTAGACCGCTGTCGATGTTTTCGGCTTCGAGCAGCGCAAGCATTGCGATCTGATCCATATAAGGATCTTTTGACGAGAAAAACGAAGTGTGGAAAATATAATCGTGCCCTTCGATCTCTAGTATCTCCTGCGCCAGCTCTTCAAGACCCGGAATCAACCCTTCGCTTGTACCGATAAAGACGCGATCGGGATTGGTAATGCCAGAAACTCGTCCCGCGTAGAGCAGGATCTGTATGTACTAGAGGCGACCGACAAGATTATGCCGATCGAAGCGCTCACGCTCAAACTGAGCAGCGAACGCGGCGTCTCGTTTGAGGCGACTAGCCAACTTTGGGGGCTCAAATGAAAAAGATCATTCTCATTGCCGCTTTCGTCTCGGCGTTGCTTGCCGCTACGCCTGACGAGGGCGAGGCAAGACAGGTCGATACAAAGATCGAAGCGATCAAAGAGCAAAGGGTCAGCGATGTCCCATCGTTCAAAAATCCGTTCTACTACCCGCCTGTGGAGGTCGTCGAAGGCGGCGTAGTGGTGGTTGTCCAAACACCAACCGAACCGAAGCTGGAATCGGTTGTCGGCAAAAAGGCGATGATCAACGGCGCGTGGAAAAAAGAGGGCGAAACCGTTTTTGGCGGCTGGAAGATCGATCAGATTACGAGCGACTCTGTTTTTCTAAGCAAAGGCAACACCAAACGAACCCTGATACTCAAAAGCGGCGTAAGCCATGACTACTTAACAAAGGCGGGCAAACAATGAAACCTCTAAGAATACTACTTGGCACGGCGGCAGCGGCAGCGGCGTTATACGGCGCTTGCGGTAGTGAGCGCTTTGATGTAACGATCAAAGAACCGATCGCACTTCGTGAGGCTCTGCTTTCGATCATCGATGAGTGCGATCTCTCGCTTTCCTTAGAAGGCAGTACAACCAGCGATCGTTTTGAGACGGCAAAAATTGGCTATATCTCTTTACGCGCGGTCAATGCGGGCGAGGCGGTTGATTTCTTGATGAAACGCGCCAACCTGCACCACAAACTTGAAGGCGATCTACTCACCATTCGCGATCTCGAAACCCGCGTGTTCAAGGTCGATTACATCAACAACAAACGAACGGGCACAAGCAGCTCCGATGTGAAGATCGGCGGAAGCGCAAGCGGCGGCAGCGGCGGAGGCGGCGATTCGTCCTCCAGCGATAGCTCAACGACGATCACAACCGATGAGGAGTTTGACTTCTGGGGAACGCTCGATAAAGAGATCGGCTCAATTCTGGCGCGTCCCGAAGATGGCGAAAGTGCGGCGGGTGAAACGGTTGTCGTCAATCCAAGAAGCGGACTTGTAACGGTAACGGGAACGCGCAGACAGGTCGATCGCATTAGCGAGTATCTTGACAAAACGCTCAAATCGCTGAAAAAACAGGTACTCATCGATGTACAGATCCTCTCGGTTACGATGAACGATGGGATCAAAACGGGGATCGACTGGTCGCGCTTTGAAATGCGCTTTGGCAATCTGGCGGACTTTTCGTATGGCAAAGAAAAGTGGAACGGGCGGCGAACGGATTCGTTCTTGGGAGCGATCGAACGGGCTGAAACACCTGCGATCGCACTTCCCGGACAAACCGGCAAAGCATTTTCCTTTGACAGCCGTACAGGTTTCACCGCAGACGGCGTGATGGGATTTTTGAAAGAACAGGGCGATATGAAGGCGCTGAGTAACCCCAAAGTACTGGCGATGAACAACCAGCCGACTCTGATCAGCGTTGGCAGTAACATCAACTACCTGATCCTAAGCAGCACGACACTTTCGGGCAGCTCGGATAGCGCAACGCAGAGCACGGAGCAGGAGTCGATCTTTGTGGGCGTTTTGCTCGACATTACGCCGCAGATCGATGATGACGGCTACATCACTTTGCGGATCAACCCATCGGTGAGCGATTTCAAATACACCGATGACGATGCGCGCCCCGATCCGAGCAATCCGCGCCAGATCGCGCCTGATACGAAAAGCAATCGTATCAGCTCGGTTGTGCGGGTGCGCGACGGCGATGTGGTGGTTTTGGGCGGTCTGATTAGCAACAATCACACGATCAACGAAAAGAAAGTACCACTACTCGGCGATATACCGTTTTTGGGCAAACTCTTTGGCTCAAAACAGACGATCGACAGCTCAAGCGAGGTCGTTTTTGTCTTAACGCCCCGTTTAGTTAGCGACGATAAGCCGAAGCCAAGCCTAAAAGATTTAGGATTCCGTAACGAAACGGCGGAACTTCACCGTCCGCTCGCGCCAGTTGCAGAACCTAAATTGAAAGATTTTAATGGTAACGAACAGTGACGGATTGTACGCGAAGGCAAGAACGCTATTTGAAGATAGCAACAACAACTCATACTTTGTCCTGCTCTCGCGGACAAATCACGCTTACAGCAGGATCGAAAACGCATTTAACAACCCGTTTAAGATCCTGCTCTTAACGGGCGTGCCGGGCACAGGCAAAAGCTATGTCCTCAAGCGCTTCTACGATGATCACATCGATCGTTACACGATGTTTCTCTACCCCAACGCCACCTTTAATAGCGAACGGCTTTTTGAGATCTACGAAAAGATCTTTGGCGCTCGCCCCGTTGCCAAAGACCTAGAGAGCCTGCTTGTCGCCTACCGCGCAAGCGCAGCCAAACCGATCTACATTTTGCTGGACGAAGCGCAGCTTTACGGCGAAGATCGCCTAGAGTGGATACGAATGCTCTCCAACGAAGGGCTTTTCCGTTTTGTCATTGTCGTACACCGCGTCAGCCATGAAGATATTCTCGCAAAAGAGCATTTCAAGACCAGAACTTTTGAAAATATCGAATTTACCAATGTTGATTTAGACGAGGTGAAACGATTTGTGGAGACAAAATTGCTTCTAGCAGAGTTGTCGGACTTTTACGACAAATTTAAGCGTAGCAGTTTTGAGCGGGTTTATCGGATCACACGAGGAAATCTGCGCGACCTAAACCGTTTGCTTCACCGCATGTTCGATCTCCTCGATGAGATGGAGCGGACAAAACCGGAGAAGCTCCCAAAATGGTTCAACAATCGCATTATTGAAATGGCGGCGCTAGAGCTGGGGTTACTTGATGGATAGAATCGACAAATTAGAACGAGCCTGGTTCAAATACAAATTCAAAGCGTTTGCGCGGCTGGGCGCGATTGGCGCGGTCGCGCTTTTTATCGTGGGCGGTTGCCTCTTTTTTGCGCTTTATCGCGGCGAAACGCGCACGATCGTTGCTTCCGTTGAAAAGCCTATCGATCGCGCACAGCCAAGAGTTGTCCAGCCAACGCCAGAGCCGACACAGACGATCGCGCAGAACACCGTTGAACAGAGCGCGGCAGGCGAGAGTGTGCCTGAGCCAACGCCGAACGGACAGGCGAAACCCGACAAACCACCCGTTTGGCTGGAGCCGGGTTACGGTTTTGAACGAGCGTTAGCCGAGCGAATACAGCAGCAGCAGCGACGCGAAACTACAGCAGCCACGCAGCAGCGGGCGCAGCAACCGCCGCCACAAGCGCCTACGCAACCTCAACCAACGCCAGCCGCACAAGCAGCCGAACCGCCCAAACCAACAGCCACAATCCGCCGCGTTAGCTCACTTGACGATCTGCTAGAGGCGTACAACAAGCAGCCAAGCTACGCAAAAGCGGTCGATATTGCCGAAGCGTATCTAAGCCGCAACGAGCCGCAAAACGCCTATTCGTGGGCGATCAGAGCAAACGAGCTTAACGGCGATGACGAGCGAAGCTGGGCGGTTTTTGCTACCGCTAGTTATAAGCTGGGCTACAAAGATCGCGCGATCAACGCTCTAAGCGCGTATCTCTCCAGCAGAAATTCCGATAAACTCTCCAAGCTATTGCGTGAGTTAAAAGAAGATAAACCGAAGGAGTCATTATGAGATTTGCGATCCTATTTTTCTCGCTCTGCGCTCTTGTTTTTGCCGCCTCGCCAACCGACAAAGTGCTGGCGCTATATCAAAAGCAAGACTATCAAAACGCCTGCCTTGAGGGGGCAAAGATCGTACGCGAATACCGTCAAGACGAGCTTTTTGTCAATGCCTACGGGATCGCCTGCCTAAACAGCGACTTTAATACGGCTGCTTAGCGGCGGGTAGAGATCGGATTCAAAGACAAAGAGTTCGGTCAAAAAGCCGTCAATACGAACGCGCACTTTGCAGTCGGTTTCGCTGGGTTCAATGTGAATATCGCTT
>BNUO01000100.1 GCA_025997415.1 Campylobacterota bacterium | reverse complement strand
CTTTTGTCATCTCGCCTATTTCATCATTGCTTGTGTGTCCGCTTCGTATCTTCAGATTGAGGTCTTTGGCGATCAGGACAACGGCATCGCGGACTTTTTCGATCGGTGCAACAACCGCTTTGAGTGTTGTCAGTCCCAAGAAAACGGCAATAAGGATCAGTACTACAGAGACGGTGATTTGCAAGGTTAGGGCGCTTTGCGATGATTGCTCAGTCTCCTCCGCGCCTTGTTGCATGTATTTGGAGTTTATCTCCACAAGCTCGGCAAGCATACTAGTAATGGTGTTGGTGTCGTTGCGAGCCGAAACCGCGCCTTCTAGCACTTTTTCGGTTGCGGCGATCAAAGACTCCTCCGTGCCTCTTGCGACTCCCTGTTCAAGGGCAAGCGTGGCGTTTGTAACAACGATCGGCTTCCAGCGGGCATATACCTCTTTGAGTTGGGCAAAAACCCTGTCGGCTTCAGGCGCACGCGGGTACTTGTCGTAAGTGTCGATCGCCTTTTGAAGCTCAACATCGGCTTTCTTTTTGAACTCTAGTGCGCGGCGCAAACCGTCCATGCGCTCGGCGTGCGGTAGATGCGTCAGTGAGACCGACTCGTAATTGCGGCGCAACTCGTTATTGACCTCTCTCTGCGCAACCAGCAACGCTTCGTGCTTTGGTATGCGTTCGCCGGAGATCTCTTTCATAACCAGCCCGTCGCCGTGCGAGTTGTTGATACCGATTCCAGCAACGATGATCAACCCTAGCCACGACAAGGTTGAAAGTAGATGAATGCGTAACCTAATCCTCATGGAGCCTCCTTGTGGAATATAAGAAACAGCTATAAGCAAAGCGTGTATTGTCTGCTATGAGGAGTCCAACCATTTCGATTTGCTCTGAATGACAGGCTGTTTGTCATTCTGAAGGAGCAGAGCGACTGAAGAATCTGTGATTGCTTTTAGATTCTTCGCTTCGCTCAGAATGACAGGGAGGGCTTTGTTCAGAATGACAGAGAGGGCTTCGTTCAGAATGACAATGGGGCTTCGGATCGGCATGGCAAGGAGTGTCATTGGCGATAATTTAAGGAAAACTGTGGTAAAATAACTAAATAGCTTTTGATTGATTGATTGATTGATTGATTGATTGATTGATTGATTGATTGATTGATTGATTGATTGCGGCGCGGCGTAGCGAGTAGAGACAAGCAGATCATCACAAGCCCCTCCGCACTATGAAATGAATGCTGGGCATACTACCACTTGGCAACTTAAAGAAATTATGCAGGGTTATAATACGCATTCATTAAAGTTATTTCTTGGTTTGTTGCTTCCTGTTTGTTTCAGGCGGTGCGAAGGCAAGGGCGAGAGATGAGATTCTTCAGCTTCGCTTCAGAATGACAGAGGGGGCTTCGTTTAGAATGACAGGGAGGCTTTGGTGCGGAATGACGGGCTGTTTGTCATTCTGAAGGAGCGGCGAAGCAGTAGGAAGCGTCCCCCGCTTCCGTTACTGCGGAGGGAGCGACTGAAGAATCTGTGTTTGCCCTAGATTCTTCGCTTCGCTCAGAATGACAGAGAGCGAGCGGCGGTGTTACTTTTTGCCGCCAAAGGCTGCGATCAGCGCTTCAATATCCTCTTCATCGACCACATCGTCTGTCGCGTCGCCCACAATATGTACCGCGCTGCTAACCCGTTTTTCGTCCGCAACTTTTGTCTCAAAGAGCGAATTCATATAGCGGCTAAGCGCGCGCATTACATTGATTACTCGTTCGATCTTCTGGCGGTGAATATCTTGAAACTGCATTACATCCATTGCAACCATAATCTGATCGTTGGTTTTTTGGGAGATCTGAATTAGTTGTTCGTTGTAAGTTTTGATCGCGCTGCATGTCTTGATCCGCGACCCGAAGGTTTCGATCTGCGGAAAATGCGTATGTAGCCGCTCGAAGGTGTCGATGATCTGCGCAAGTTGCTCGTCTATTTTGGTTACAATCTCCTCCGACTCGCTTGCATCGCTGCCGATCGACTCCAATATGTCAAAAACCTGTCCAGTTTTCTCCTCGCCTTCACGCGCCACATCGTCAAGCTGATGCACCACCCTGTGTTCCGGCGACGGCGGGGGCGGGGGCCAGGTCGATCCGGTATTGACTCGAAAGTCCTTTTCGTCGTATGTTTCACCGCTTGGTTGTGGCTCTTTGGGCGCACTCGTTTCAACGGCGGAGTCCATGTCCTCACTCATTAGAGCGTCAAGTTCCTCTTGGGTCATCGGTTATCCTTAAATTAGTAACGAGAGCATATCAGATATAATCCTAGCCAACCAGCAATTAAAGAGCATTCAGAATGAAAGTCGATCTACACAACCACACATTTCGTTGCCACCACGCAGAAGGAACAATGGAAGCCTATATCCAAGAGGCGATCAAAGAGGGCGTAGAGGTTTTTGGCTTCAGCGATCACGCGCCGCTTCAATGGGACGCGGAGTATCGTATGGCGTATGAGGAGATGGACGATTACGAGCGCGAGTTTCACCAACTGCGCGAAAAATACGCGGGCGAGATCAAGCTCATACTCGGCTACGAAGCGGACTATCTACCATTTAAGATGTACAGCGATGTGTTTCGGCGCAAGGTCGATTATCTCATTGGCAGCGTCCATTTTCTGGGAATGTGGGGGCTTGACAATCCAAGCTACATCGGCGAGTTTCAGCAGCGCGGCATTGGCGAGGTGTGGCGCGAGTATTTCGGCGCGATCCGCGATATGGCGCGGTGCGGAATGTACGAGATCGTGGGACATATGGATCTGATCAAGATTTTCGGACATTTTCCCTCCAAAAAACCCGACAAAAGCGTAACCGAAGCGCTTGTGGCGATCAAAAAAGCGGGTATGGCGATCGAGATTAACTGCTCTGGCTGGAGCAAACCTGTCGGCGAGCAGTATCCATCGCGCGCGATCTTGGAATCGGCTTACGACTTGGGCGTGCCGATCACCTTTGGCAGCGACTCGCACTCGCCGCGCCACATTGCCAAAATGCACGAGACCGCCTACGCTTTGGCGCGTTCGATCGGCTACCAAGAGGCGTGCTATTTTGAAGATCATAAAATGCATATGGTGAAAATATAGGCAGAAAAAAATTATTTTTCGGCTAATATGCCGTGCGTTTTAACAAAAATCTCTACAAAAAAAAGGAGAGCCGCGATGTCTGCATTTGAGGTCAAAAAAGAGGACTTTGACAAGTTTCAACAAATTGTCAAAGACAACAAAATCGAGTTTGTCGATTTTCGTTTCAGCGACATTAAAGGCGTGTGGCACCATGTGGCATACACGATCAAGTATGTTAACGAAGAGACATTTCGAGATGGTCTCCCGTTTGACGGTAGCTCAATCCCAAATTGGCAGCCGATCAACAAGTCCGATATGATCCTCGTCCCCGACGCAAGCTCGGTGTTTGTCGATCCATTCACCGCCGATCCGACAGCCGTTGTCATCTGCGATGTTTGGGACATCTACAAAAACCAGCCGTACGAAAACTGTCCTCGTTCGATCGCCAAAAAAGCGCTCAAATATCTCCAATCAACCGGTCTTGGAGACGAGGTGTTTTTCGGTCCCGAAAACGAGTTTTTCGTCTTTGACGAACTGCGCATCCGCGACGATGTAAATTGCCAGTACTACGAGCTTGACAGCGAAGAGGGCAGTTGGAACAGCGGCGTGAAGTTTGAAGATCGCCTCAATACAGGTCATAGACCGGGCGTTAAGGGCGGTTATTTCCCCGTTCAGCCTGTCGATAGTATGGTCGATCTGCGCGCCGAAATGGTTAAAACGCTTGAAGCGGTTGGGCTTGATGTCAATATCAACCACCACGAAGTTGCAATGGCGCAAGGCGAGATCGGCGTGAAGTTCGCTTCGCTGGTTGAAGCTGCCGACAATGTTCAAAAACTAAAGTATGTGGTCAAAAATGTCGCTCATCTCAACGGCAAAACGGCTACATTTATGCCAAAACCGCTCTACGGCGATAACGGCAACGGTATGCACTGCCACCAGTCGATCTGGAAGGGCGGCAAAAACACCTTCGCGGGCGATAAGTATCAAGGGCTTAGCGACACGGCTCTGAGCTACATCGCGGGCGTTCTCAAACACGCGCAGTCGATCGCGGCGTTTAGCAACTCCTCGACCAACAGCTACAAACGGCTGATTCCGGGCTTTGAAGCGCCAAGCATTTTGACCTACTCGGCGCAAAACCGCTCCGCTTCTTGCCGCATTCCGTATGTCAGCGGCGCAAACGCGAAACGAGCGGAGTTTAGATTCCCCGACAGTTCGGCAAATCCTTACCTCGCTTTTGTGGCGCAGTTGATGGCGGGCATTGACGGGATCAAGAAAAAGCTCAATCCGGGCGAGCCGATGGAGATGGATCTGTTTGAACTTTCGCTGGACGAAATCCGCGAAAAGGGCATTCAACAGATGCCGCACACGCTTCGTGAGGCGATCGAATGTATGCTTGCCGATCGCGACTACCTCAAAGAAGGCGGCGTGATGACTGAGGATTTCATTCAAAACTACCAGCACTACAAGTTCAAATCGGAGATCTGGCCTTGGGAAGGTCGCCCTCACCCATACGAGTTTGCAACCACCTACTCCTGCTAACTCTCTCTATCCCCCCACACTTTGGGGGGCTTAATAACAACGCATCCCCCTCCCTCTCCCCGTCATACTGAGGCGAAGCCGAAGTATCTCTATTTGCGTAGATTCTTCACTTTGCTCAGAATGGGGCTAATGGTCATTTCGTGGTGAAAAAACACCTTACAAAGCGTCTCGTACAGAGGGTTTGTCGTTAAATTTAGCGAAACAGTTTGCTAAATTGCATATAAAAAAACAACACAAAGTGTTCAAGCGGTGTCTATAGAAAAGCAAGCCCTGATGGCTTCACAGGCATTGGAATATAGCGCCAAAAGTGTCCTAAATGCGGTTTATAGATTATCTGCACAGAGTGTTGCCAGAAAGGCCATCAAAGAGACAACGGGGCTTATGGATAGAGCGTTCAACGGCATACTTTATCATCTTATAATCAACAGAAATAACACCATAAAAACAATATAGTCAAGTCATTTTTTGTTGTCATAAAAGATATTGCATTCCGCACAATAACTCACTATGAAGCATAGAATTAAGTGGCTTAATGGCGGTTTTGGATTAAGAGCTTCACCACGAAATGACCATTAGCCCCAGAATGACAACGCAACGCCCCTGTCATACTGAGGCGAAGCCGAAGTATCTGTGTTCGCCTTGAGATTCTTCACTTCGTTCAGAATGACAGGAGTTGCCTTGTCATACTGAGGCGTAGCCGAAGTATCTGTGTTTGTCTTGAGATTCTTCACTTCGTTCAGAATGACAGGAACACGAGATTGCGGGTCAAGCCCGCAATGACAGTAACCGCCACACAATGACATTCGCGCACCGATCGCTTTTGCCGTTGATCGCGATGGGATTTTCGTCAAGGTCAAGGAAGCTGAACGAGGCGCGAAGGGAGTTTACTTATGCGTAAATGACCGAGCGCTGAGTGAAGATG
>BNUO01000099.1 GCA_025997415.1 Campylobacterota bacterium | reverse complement strand
ACACGGTAAACAAAACCGGCAAAAATGTCAAAGACGGCTTCAAATAAGTCGCAGCACAAGTTTCAATGGGGCGCTTAGCCGCCCCGCCTTCCAAATCCCCTACTTCCTCAAAAGCGCCGCCGCATACTCCTCGCGGGTGTTCAGGTTGGCAAGCAGCGCGTCGTCAAAGTTGGCATATCCCGTATCGATCGTCTCTAATACCGACTTGATCGCCAGATCGCCGTTTGCGATCGAGCGTTGAAAGTGCGGTAGAAGCGTTCGTTCATAGACGCCGCAGAGCGGATGATCGCCGCTTGCCGATCGCGCAACTGCGGCAGGTTCGGGGCGCGCCAAAAGCGTGGCGATCGCCTCCTCGTCAAAAAACGGCGTATCGACGGCGATAAAGAAGACACGATCGAACGGCGTGGAGCTTAGCGCGGCAACGATCGCAAAAATCGGCGCGAAATCGGTACAGCGATCGCGTACAACGGGCGCGTCAAAGGGCAGTTCGGACTCTTTGATCGACACGCGCACGGCGGCAAAAAGCCCGGAGGCTGCGAGGCGCGAAAACTGGTATTCGACCAGCGTTTCATAGCCGCCAAAGGGCAAAAGCGCCTTGTTGCGCCCCATGCGGCGCGACTGCCCGCCCGCCAAAACGATCGCCTCAACGCAACTATTGATCATTGGCAAACAGCTTTTCAAATCGTGCAGGATCGCCCCAATCGGCGCGAACGCCGACTGAAAACTGAAAACTGCTTGGGAGCAGTTCGCCCATCTGCGCGTTGGTAATATCGGCTGGGTACGCTTCGGCGTAGCCTGTTTCGGTTTCGTGCACGATCACGCTTTTTACCGCGATCGCCCCTTCGCCGTTTGCAGCTTTTGCCGCGCCAAACGCCGCGATCGCCACCCACAAGATCACCCGCGCAAACTGCTCGGCGCTGGGATTGACGGGCAGCAGCACCCACCGATAACTGTACGCTTTCATCGCTTCCACATATGCGCTTTCGTCGTGCGAGTTGATGGCGATTGAGTGGTCAAAGCTGTCGATAAACCAGCCGACGATCTCCTTGAGGCGCGAAAAATCCATCACCATTCCAGCGCGATCAAGCGCGTTCGCCTCCAGCAAAACCTCAACGCGGTAGGAGTGTCCGTGAATGCTCAAAGCGCACCGTTTTGTCAGGCAGTCGCGGGCGATGTGGGCGTTTTCAAAACGAAAGAGTTTGCGAATGATCATCTTATTTCCTTAGCATAACGCGCTGCGCGTGCGTGATCGAAACGGCGATCGCGTCGGTAATATCGAGCGGCTTGATCTCTTGTTTAATGCCCAGCAAAATCTTGACCATATAGGCAACTTGCTCTTTTGCGGCTTTGCCTTTTCCTGTTACCGCTTTTTTCACTTGGAGCGGTGTGTACTCGTGAAAAACCCCCAAATCTTGAATGAGCTTGAGCAGAATAGCGCCGCGAAATTGAGCCAGCTTGATCGTCGTTTTTGGGTTGTGGGCAAAGAAAATATCCTCAATCGCCACCTCATCGATCGCGTTCTTTTTTAGGATCAGATCGAACCCTTCGATCATCTCGGCGATCTGCTCACAGAGCGTGCGCGAGGCGATTTTGATCAGCCCCGCTTCGATCATACTCATCTTTCTTTGTTCCAGCCGTAGCAGCGCGTATCCGCATTTTGCGCTGCCCGGATCAATACCCATGATGATCACAATATCTTCCTAAATCTTAAAATCTTTTCACCCGTTACTCACAATGTGAATAAGCGCTATTTTAACCGTTTTTGCCCTCGCCCCCGCCGCTAAAAATGGCGGTTAGTTGAAGTCGATTTCGCAAGATCGTATAATTCGACTTCAAAAACGCTAACCACAAAGGGCAACCAAAAGTATGAGCGATCGTATCGAAGTCAAGTTTGCAAAAAGCTCCAACCCCGACGCGGCTGCTGCCGTTAGCGAACTTTTGGAAGCAACGCGCACAACGAAAAAACCGACAGCCGTTTTCTTTTTCTGCTCACCAAAATACAATCTGCAAGAGCTTGGCGCGGCGATCAAGGCGAGCTTTGACGCTCCTACGATCGGTTGTACAAGCGCGGGCGAGATTTTGGGAAGCGTTGGCTATATGGAGGGTACGATTGTACTCTGCGTGATCGCCTCAAATGAGCTGAGAATGTCTCCCAAGCTGTTCAAAAATCTCGATGAGTTCGTGCGCGAAGAGAGCTATCGCACCACCCGATCGACAGCCTTTTGGAAGTTAGCCGAAAACACGGACGAAGCCTCTGAACAACACAATCCGCTCGATTCCGAACTGCTCAACTACCTCGATCGCAAAAACAGCTTTTCGATCCTGCTAGTCGACGGGTTGTCGCGGCTAGAAGAGCAGATAACCACGCTCGTTACCAACGCGCTGCGAGATATTGATCTTGTCGGCGCTTCGGCGGGCGACGGAGAGGACTACAAGCACGCATTTGTCTATTACGACGGCTCATTCTACGAAAACGCTGCCGTGCTGGCGATCTGCGAAACAACGCTTCCGTTTCAGGCATTTCGTATCGATCACTTTGAGCCAACCGATAAGCGGCTGGTGATCACAAGCGCAGACAGCACAAAGCGGATCGTCTATTCGATCAACGATCGCCCTGCGGCGGCGGAGTACGCGAGGTTGGTTGGCGTAGAGGTTGGCGATCTGACAAGGCATATTTGCACAGCAAATCCATTTATGCTTCAGATCGGCGGCGAGCACTACATACTATCTGTGTACCAAGCAAACCCTGACGGCTCTCTCTCGTTTTTCTGCTCGATCGAGGAGGGTCTTGTCTGCGTGCTGGCAAAACCGACCGATATTGTCGAAAACCTGCGATCGGGACTGGAGAAGGTCAAAAACACTCTGCCGAATCTGTCGTTTATCTTTGGCGGCGACTGCGTGCTGCGCCGTCTGGAGCTTGAGGAGCTTCGCAGAAGAGGAGAGGCGGAAGGCGTTTTGAAGGAGTATCCGTTTATCGGCGTAAGCGCTTACGGTGAGCAGTTTAACGGGTTGCATGTCAATCAAACACTAACGGCGCTGGCGATCGGGGGCTAAAAAGTGAAGCCGTTCATCTTTTTTCTGCTCGTTGTCGCGGCGATCGCAGAACCAAAGAGCTTTCGGCTGATCGAGGACGCGGCGGTGATGAACGCGCCCGCAAATGGCGCGGCGGTTGACATATGGACGAAGGATACGCGGCTAACATCAAATGAAGAGCGCGGCGCACTGGTGCGGATTACGGGATACTTTCCAAACGGGCGCTGGCAAAAGACGACGAACGAGTGGTGGATCGACCGCAAATCGCTAGAAGACATCACGCCGCCCGCCGAACTGCCGCGACAAAAGGGGGCGATCAGGACAATTTTGGTTGATAAATCGCGCTTTACGATCACCGTAACCGAGAGCGTTGGCAAATTGACAACGGTGCTATTTTCGACACGGGTTGGACTGGGGATCGACGAGTGTTTGACGCAGGACGAGGGCGGGCGCTGCTACTACACAGAGGCGGGTACATACAAGGTTGAGTTCAAGGTTTATGACCCCGATGGCATTGAGTGGTGCATTCCAAAAAGTATGGAAAAAGAGGCTCGTTACCGCAAAGATGTGGCGAGCGGGCAGCGCTGCTTTCGCGGGAGCTTGGGCAAAGTCGCGCTCAACATCGGCAAAACTTACGCCATTCACGGCACAAGCAACCCGCGCAGTATCGGCAAGCGCAGTTCGCACGGCTGCATTCGCGTTGTCAATGCAGACGCAGAGCGACTCTTTCGGCTAATGCGCGTCGGCGATCCTGTACTGATCGTGGAGTAGGCACATTTTTGCCATTCACCTGTCATTGCGGGGCGAACCCTCTCTGTCATTCTGAACGAAGTGAAGAATCTCATCCCTCTGTCATTGCGTGCCTTCGCAGTAACGCTTCCTGCGGAAGCTACTGCTACGCGACCCGCAATCTCTGTCATTCTGAGGCTGCTTTTGAGCCGAAGAATCTCATTCCGTCCCTGTCATACTGAGGCGAAGCCGAAGTATCTGTGTTCGTATTTAGATTCTTCGCTTTGCTCAGAATGACAGGGAGGCGAGATCGCGGCTTTCGCCGCAATTACAGGTGAGGGCGTTCAGAATGGGGCTAATGGTCATTTTGTGGTGTTGGTCTTAATCCAAAACCGTCATTCAAGCCTCTGGATTCCATACTACGTAGCGAATTATTGTACGGAATATAATATCTTTTATAGAACGAAAAAACGATTTAATTATATTGTTTTTATGGTGTTATTTCTATTGATTATAAGATAATGAAGTATGCCATTTAACGCTCTATCCATAAGCCCCATTGTCTCTTTGGTGCCCTTCTGGGTAAGATTCTATTCAGATAGTCTATAAGCGCTTTTAGGACACTTCTAGAGCTATATTCCAATGCCCATGAAGCCATCAGAGCTTGCTTTTGTATAAACACCGCTTGAACATTTTTTGTCGCTTTTTATATGTTATTTAATGAACGGTTTCGTTAAATTTAACGACAAACCCTCTGTACAAAACGCTTCGTGAGGCATTCCAACACCACAAAATGACCATTAGCCCCAGAATGACATGTGTATGTCATTCTGCCAAACGCAATTACCGTTTCCCTATAAACATTCCATCAACGGTTGCTCCGATATATCCTCCGGTGCTGATTATCTTAAATTTGCCGCCTACCGTTTCAGCACCACTGCCGTAGAAGTTGCCTCGCAAAGTACCGGTTGAACCAGCCCCTGCGCCAGTAATTATATGTGACATATCCTCCGTTAGATCACCGCTAAAGCCATCTGGAGTTACCCCACCACTAATGCGTAGAGTCCAATGATGAGCTCCAGCTACATTTTTAAACCACATTATTCCGCTAAGCGCATTGGTTGGATCGCTGAAATCAATGTTCAGGTTAAAGTTTTGATCAGTAGTGGTGTTAATGCGATCAAAAGTCCCGTCGCTATATTTGATCGCCCCATCTATGACAAAACCACCAGCGGTCGCGCCGTAAGTTACTATCGTACCGCCAGTTATCATTCCTTGCACTACGCTCGGATCTGTAATAGCGCCATTGATATAGCCGCCTCGTATTTTGTCGGGTGCTGGCGTAGCGCCACCCAAGAGACTGCCATCTTCAACATACAGACCCCAGTCCAGATATGGATCTATTGTCTGAGTCAAAACAACCGGATCTCCACCATAAGGCGGCGTTGTCAATAACGGATCAGTACTCCAGCGACCATCCCATACAGGAGCTGGTGGTGGAGGAGGCGTAGGCAGTTCAACGCTCGGAGCTGGTGGCGTAGGCAGTTCAACGCTCGGAGGTGCGATCTGCTCCACCTCTCCTATAATCTCGTTGGCAACATTATTGGTGGTATCGCTCCCCTTCGATCCGCTTGTCTCTTGCAGAATGTTTTCGTTAGGAGGAGTAACACTCTCATCTTCACTATTTTGATCGGCTTCGTTGTTGGCATTGTTGTTTGTGTTTGTATTGCCACTATTTAGCACAACATCATCACTCTGTGTTATACCGCCCGTGTCATCATCTCCATCGATCACAAAGGTATCAGGATTGGCAACCTGTGCCGCTCCTCCTCCAGCACTATCAGCCAAGC
>BNUO01000098.1 GCA_025997415.1 Campylobacterota bacterium | reverse complement strand
CAAAGCACGAAGCCTCTTTACCTGTTCTCTTGATACGGTGTTGTCCTCTTTTGCACTGAACATTGTGGTTTCCTTTCGATGACCCTTTTCTAGCGAAAAGTGTCATCGAAATGATTGGCAGGGACAGCAATGACCAGCGCAGTATCAGGCGCAGTAGAAGGTGCAATGATGGGAGCGATGGTAGGCAGCATTATTCCGGGTATAGGCACAGGCATTGGCGCAGCAGTCAGCGGTGTAATGGGCGCTATCAATGTTATAGTGAGCAATCAGGCTCAGCAAGGTGTCAATGCTGTCGATGATGATCGCGATTTTGAGGTGGTTTTTGATCGCTTCAAAATCGGGTGATCGAAACTGCTTCCGCTCCTTATACACGCTCGCTTTTTATGCGGCGCTCTTTTCAAAAGATTCATTGATTTTGTCGACTATATTTGATATTGCGTTATCGCCCGAAACATTACACGCCGTGCCGAAGCTATCCTGCGTGATGTATAGTGCGATCAAAAGTCCCGGCAGCGAACTTTCAGGTTGTATGCCCACCATAATTAAAAACGGAAGCGCCGTCATTATCGAACCGCCGGGGGCACCGGGGGAGGCTATCATCGCAATACCGAGCGTCATAATAAACGGAATAATAAGCCCTAATCCAATCGGCATTTCAGGGTACATTAACAAAACGGCGGTAACGCAGCTTGTAATAGTGATCATCGATCCGGGCATATGGATATTTGCGCAAAGAGGAATAACAAAGTTTCTAATCTGTGCAGATACTCCATTAGCTTCGGCGCATTTTAGATTGACAGGAATCGTTGCGGCGGAAGACTGCGTACCGATAGCGGATAGGTATCCGGGGATCTGATTTTTGAGCATACGAAATGGATTTTTTCTAGTGATTGCGCCCGAAATAGAAAACAGCGTCAAAAGGCAGATAGAGTGCATAATTATAACGGCTAAAAACACCTTCCATAAAATGCCTAAAATTGCAAAAGTTTGACCAGAAACCGTCATATTAACAAAAATTCCGCAGATAAATAGCGGCAGTAGCGGAACGATCACCACATTTAACACTTTATTGATCACATTTGAAAACTCTTTCATCGGATTATATATCGCATCGTGCAGCTCAATTCCTCGCATTGCGCTTATACACAAACCCAAAATAAACGCCAAAATCAATGCGGAAAAAACATCCATAAGCGGCGGCAAAGGTAAATGGATATATGGGGTCAGCATTCCCGCTTCGGCATCACCGATCTTGGCGAGCGCTTCGGGCGTTAAAAAGCTGGGAAAAAGGTTGATCGCCACGCCAAATGCCATAGAGCCAAAAATCAGCGTTGAGCAATAAGCAATAACTCCTGTAATTAAAAGTAGCTTGCCCGCACCCTTACTGAGATCGGCAATACCCATCGTTACAAATGCCAAAATCATCAGCGGGATAACAAACTTTAAAAACACACTGAAAATGGACGATGCCGTAATGATAATTCGATCAAACCAATGTGGCATAAACTGCCCGATCAAAATACCAAGTACAATGCCGATCAGCAATTTTGAAACAAGTCCCAATTTGAATGGTTTTGCCATAAAAACTCCCGTTTTCATTTCTCGTTGCCTTGCACTCGATCCCAACGCAAGCGGTTTTATTGTATCAAATTGCAAAATTAAACCACAGGAAAGTTACACTCCCTATTTGGCTTGGGCGCAAGAATCGGCGGCGTTTCAGCGTTTTTGCTCACGCCCTTGTCTGTTTTGAGACCGACAGGGCATACGACTTGTAGCGACGCCTCGCGCACGCAATACGCCAAACTTCCGTTATGTCATAATTGAGGCAAAACAAACAAAAAGGCTTTTGTGATGCCAAAATTCGGTAGTTTGCAGATCGCAATTCTTGCGTTTGCGCTCCTCATTTTAACACTTAGTTTTGCCATTTCCACACCCTGGTATGCGCCGATTGTTACGCTTTTGGCTGTGATTTCTGCGATGATGATTGTCTTCAATGAGCGCCGAATGAAAATCGACAATCATTCGACGATTGGCGAGAAACAAGATGTGGTAGATACTAGCTTTTTGCCCGTGCGATCATCTGTAACATTTAAGCAGGTTGCGGGATTGCAACTTGTGCGCGACGAGCTTGACGAGATTGTTGATTTTTTCAAAAATCCCGCGAAATATCGAAAGTTTGGCGTGGTTCTGCCGCGTGGTGTGTTGTTAGCGGGTCCTCCGGGCGTCGGAAAAACACTAATGGCGAAGGCGATCGCGGGTGAAGCGGGTGTGCCGTTTTTCTATGCCAGCGGGTCAAGTTTTGCACATCTTTATGTGGGTGTGGGACCCAAAAAAGTGCGAGAACTATTTGCAAATGCGCGTCGCCATGCGCCATCGATTGTGTTCATTGACGAGATCGACGCGGTGGGTAAATCGCGTGGCGGAATGCGCGGCGATGAGCGCGAAAATACGCTTAACCAACTGCTAACCGAGATGGACGGTTTTGAGAGCGGCGCACAGGTGGTTGTGCTGGCGGCGACAAACCGAATCGAGATGTTAGACGATGCGCTTCTAAGACCGGGGAGGTTTGATAGGCGAATTGAAGTTGGCTTGCCGCACGCGCACGATCGCGAGCAGATTTTGGCGATCGTTTTTGGCGGAAAACCGCATACGCTAAATCTCGCAAAACTTGCCGAGCGCACGGTTGGTTTTAGCGGTGCGGCGCTTGCCGTACTTGCCAATGAAGCCGCTTTGCATGCGATCAAGCGCAACGCAAACACGATCGAAGATGTTGATGTGGAAGCGGTCAAAGAAAAGGTGATCAGCCTCAAAAAAAGCGGCGAACTTTTGGACGAGACGACTAGCGAAAAACTCTCTCGCTATCAAGCGGCAAAGGCGATCGTGGGCAAGCAGATGGGACTGAAGTTTGAATCGGTGCGGCTAATGGGCGATTTTTTTGCGCCGCAGCAGGGGATTGTTGGCGAGGCGGCGCTTTTTGCATCGATTGCCGCGCGGCTTGGTGGGATTGCGCTTTGGCAGGTAACGAATGAAAGCGGGGTGAGCTTTTGCGAAACCGACATTGCGCTGGCAAAACAGCTAACCGAGCGCTACGAACAGGCGTTTAATGCCACAGGGCGCGAGATCAAGCTGCTTGATGAAGCGTTGAGCGCCGCGATCGCGAACCTCAATTTGGACAAAGTTGCACCGCTTGCCGCGCGGCTTTTGGGCGAAGAGAGCGTTTCGTATGACCTTTTTTAGCGGCTTTGGGTTTGCAAACGAAAGCGAACTCTTTTGCGATCGTTTGCCAAGCGGAGCGTTTAGCGCGGCGGGCTTTAGTTTGGGAGCGATCAAGGCGTTTGAGTTTGCTTTAAGCGCACAAACAAGAGTCGATCATTTGACGCTCCTTTCGCCCGCTTTTTTTCAGGACAAAGACGAAAAGTTCAAGCGGTTACAGTTAATAGGTTTTGCCAAAAACGACGAAGAATATATGCGTAATTTTTACGAACTTTGCGGTCAATGCGATACGCGCTTTTATGACCCAAATCCGCAAAGAAGCGATCTAGAGCTGCTGCTTAATTACCGTTGGGAAATAGAAAAGTTTAATGCGTTAAAAGGCGTTAAGATTACCGCTTTGATCGGCGGAGATGATCGAATTGTTAATGCAGAAGCAGCAAGAGAGTTTTTTCTGAAGTGTAACTGCGAAGTTTTGTTCATCAAAAATGCAGATCATCTGCTGGGCTACAAGGAGAAAAAATGAGTGTAAAGATTGGGGTTTTAGTTTTAAGCGATCGCGCAAGTCGAGGTGAGTATGAAGATATTAGTGGCAAGGCGATTATGACGGTACTGGATCGTTATATTTCCACGCCGCACGAGTACGATTATCGAATTATCGCCGACGAACAGCCGCTGATCGAAGCGGCGTTAATCGACCTATGCGATCGCGCTTGCTGCGCTCTGGTGCTAACAACGGGCGGCACAGGACCAGCGCCTAGAGATGTTACGCCGGAGGCGATGAGGGCTGTCTGCCACAAGGAGCTGCCCGGTTTTGGCGAGCTAATGCGTCAGACAAGCCTCAGTTTTGTGCCAACGGCGATTCTTTCGCGTCAAACCGCCGCTATTCGCTCCCAGTCGCTGATCGTCAATCTGCCCGGCAAACCAAAGTCGATCGAGGAGTGTTTGGAGGCGGTTTTTCCAGCCGTACCGTACTGCCTTGATCTCATCGGTGCGCCGTATATTGAGACGAACGAGGCGGCGATCAAGGCTTTTAGACCCCGCCCTTAAACTGATAGCAAGCGTATTTTGGGTATAATCCGCGCCTTTTGTCCCGCTGTCTTGTTCAAATTATGATCCCAAAGGAGCGACTATGTCAGAGAAAAAAACGCCGCAAAACCAGCTAAAAGAGCTATTTGATGATCACAAAGGTTCGATGCTCACCTTTGAGGAGATCACGAGTATAACCAATAAGATTCCAAATACCGCTTTTGCCAAAAAAGTTTTAGAGTTTGCCGAAAAATGCAATGTTGAGCTACTCACAAATGCGGAGGTTGTAGGACACAAGAATAGGCAAGATGCAAAACGCCGCCAAGAGAAATTGCAAAAGATGCAAGAGGGGGGCGGCGATGATGAGATGGATATTCTCAAAGAGCGCGAACTTTTGGAGTGGAGTAGGTCGGATTCACCCGTGCGAATGTATCTGCGTGAAATGGGGCAGATTCCGCTTCTAACAAAAGAAGAAGAGATCGAGATCAGTAAACAGATCAAATACGGCGAAGATATGATCATCGACGCTGTATGTTCCGTCTCGTATCTTGTCGATTTTATTCTAGACTACAAAGACGCACTGATCAACCGCGAACGGCGCGTGAAAGAGCTGTTTAAGAGCTTTGATGACGATGAAGATTCGCTCGGCGAAGAAGAGCCTGAAAGTGAGGAAGACAGCGTTGATGAAGATGGCGAAAAGCTGTTAAACGCCAGAAAAGACGATAAACGAGTTGCGAAGGTTTTGGAGAGCTTTGAGGCGTTAGAAAGGGCAAAAAAAGAGTGGGAAAAAACCAATAAAAGAGAGTTGTTTGCACAGGGCGATCCAGTCGCAAAAACTCTAGCTTGTTTGGTTAGCGCCTACAAGAAAAATGGCGTAAAACAGTGTCTTTTGGAGTTGGGACCAACCAGCAAACTTATCGGCGAACTTGTGCGCGCGATGGAGACGAGTATCAAGAGTGAATCCCACTTTGAGCGAGAGTTGAAAAAGCTGGAATACCGCCTGCCGCTATTTAATGATAACCACAGAATCACCCACCAAAAACTGTTGGAAAATATCACCAAAATGAGCAAAGAGGAGATTACTAGTTTTGTTTCTGAAGCGACGATGGTTAGCGTTTATATGGACATCAAAAAGCTCGTTTGGACAAAGAATGCGGGTAAAACGCAGTTCGATCTAGACGAAGATAGCCTAAAAGCGGTGCTAGAGCAAATCAAACGCGGCAAGAGGATCAGCGATGTGGCGAAGGTTCGTATGTCAAAATCCAACCTCCGACTGGTTGTTTCGATCGCCAAGCGTTACACCAATCGCGGATTACCGTTTTTGGACTTGATCCAAGAGGGCAATATAGGCTTGATGAAGGCGGTTGATAAGTTTGAGTACAAACGCGG
>BNUO01000097.1 GCA_025997415.1 Campylobacterota bacterium | reverse complement strand
AACCAGACTTGGCAAAAAGAAACAGCCTTTCTACCGTATCGTCGTAACCGACAGCCGCAAACGACGCGACAGCGGTTTTGTAGAGATTCTTGGTTTTTACAACCCCATGAACAGCGAAAAGACGCTCTAAACGCCGCGATCGCCTTATGATGACCGCTAAGAAGCGGCGCAGGTGTGGTTAGTCCGCGAAATGTCGTGGGCTTGGTAAAAGCGGGGGCTTCGAGCTGCGCGTTTTCAAAACTCTCCTCATCAAGCGACTCGCAGCTTCCCAGCACGCCGTCAATGTGTCGCACGAGCGCGTCGGCGATCACCAGCGCGGGCAGTTCGCCGCCAGTGAGTACAAAGTCGCCGATACTCAAAACCTCGTCTGCAAGCGTTTCGATCGCCCGTTCGTCAAACCCCTCGTAGCGACCGCAGACAAAAGCGATGTGATCGTACGCGGCGAGCCGCTTTGCATCGTGGTGGTTAAACCGCTTCGCGCACGGCGTTACAAAGACAATCCGCACGAGCGGCGACTGGCGTTTTAGCGCAAGCAGAGCGTCAAAAAGCGGCTGAGCCGTCATCACCATTCCCGCGCCGCCGCCTGTGGGAGTGTCATCGGTTTTCTGGTGTTTGTCGATCGTGTATTCGCGAGGGTTGATCGTCTCAACCGAAAAGAGGTTTCGCGCGATCGCTTTTCGCAAAATCGCCTCTTGAAAATAGGGCAACTACTACTCCAGTTTGGCAAGCGAGCACATCGCTTCGGCGCTCCTCAAAGAGGCGGCGCTACTGATGGCAAACGCGCACAGCGCCAACGAGGAGTATCTGCTTGCCAACTTCTACCTTGACGAGTATCTAAAACGCTACGGCGATCGTGAAAACAACGACTGGATCAACTACCTAAAACTCTACGCCGATTATCGCGGTTTCAAACAGCCGCTTCGCAATCAGAAGCTGCTTCTTGATTCGATCGTGCGGTGCGAGGATTATGTGGCGCGGTTTGGGGAGTCGGAGCTTGAGATTTTCGTACAGACGCTAATGACCAAACTGCGGCTTGCCAACGCCGAACTTAGCGGCAACATCTCGTCGCTGTACAGGCGTTTGGACAAGGACGACGCGGCGGCGCTGTACGCGAAAAAAGGCGAGTTTGCGCCGATCGACGAGGGCGAGTACGAAGGCGCTCGCCGCTTGTGGATTCGACAGATATTTGAATAGGAGACATTTGTGAATATCACTCAATACGGCTCATTTCCCGCGATCATTCCGGTCGTTGTAATGGAGGCTGAACTTTTTCTATACCCCTTTATGATCTCGCCGCTGTTTATCAGCGATCCCAGAAACATAGCCGCGATCAATGAAGCGATCGAAAACAAAACTCCGATCATCGTCGTTACGGCGCGAGAAGATGGGGAGGGCGGATTCTACGACGCAGGCACAATCGGCGCGATCATTCGCAAAGTACCCGTGCCCGACAAACGGATCAAAGTGCTCTTTCAAGGCTTTGCAAGAGGACGGCTCAAAGAGATCATTGCGCCCGAAAAAGCGCGGCTGATTCTGGCAAATGTGGAGGAGATCGACAATATCCCTGCGCAGCTCGACAAGGTTAAGGTTGATGCGCTTTTGGAGACGCTGCGCGAAAATCTGCGCGAGCTTTCAGCCGTCAGCGGTCATTTTCCGCCCGATATTTTGCAGGCGATCGAAGATAACAGCGATCCAAACCGTGTCGTTGATCTCGTCGCCAGCACGATTAGGCTCAAAAACAACGAAGCATACGGACTCCTTGTGGAGCCCGGCACACAGCAGCGGATCTTGCGGCTGATCGAACTCATCGTTATTCAGACCGAAAACGCAAAACTCCAGCGTGAGATTCGCGGCAAGGTGCATAGCAAGATCGATCAAAACAACCGCGAGTACTTTCTAAAAGAGCAGCTTCGACAGATCCGCAAAGAGCTGGGCGAGGACACGCAGCGCGAGGAGGAGATCGATGAATACCTGAAAAAGCTCGACGCGAAAAAGCCGTTTATGAACGATGAAGGGTACAAAGAGGCGAAAAAACAGCTCGATCGCCTCAGCCGAATGCACCCCGACAGCGCCGACGCAAACCTGCTGCAAACCTATGTCGAATGGGTTTTGGAGCTGCCATTTGGCGAGTTCGCGCGGGAAAAATTGAGCGTCAGTGCCGTCTCAAAACGGCTCGATCACGACCACTTTTCGCTGACCAAACCCAAAGAGCGAATCGTTGAGTTTTTTGCAGTCAAGGAGCTTTTGCAAAAACGCAAATGCGACACAAAAGAGTCGCGCGGAACGATCCTCTGTTTTGTGGGACCTCCCGGTGTGGGCAAAACCAGCCTCGCAAACTCGATCGCCAAAGCGCTCAAACGCGAACTCGTCCGTGTGGCGCTGGGCGGAATGGAAGATGTCAATGAGCTGCGCGGACACCGCCGAACATACATAGGCGCAATGCCGGGGCGGATCGTGCAAGGGTTGATCAACGCAAAGAGTATGAATCCCGTGATGGTGCTTGACGAGATCGACAAGGTTGGGCGGACAATGCGCGGCGATCCGACGGCGGCGCTTTTGGAGATCCTTGATCCCGAACAAAACGACCATTTCCGCGACTACTATCTCAACTTTGCGATCGATCTAAGTCAGGTGATTTTCATAGCAACCGCGAACGATCTGGGCGCTATTCCATCGCCGCTGCGCGATCGCTTGGAGGTTATCGTCATTAGCAGCTACACGCCGCAGGAGAAGATCGAAATCGCCAAACGATACCTTGTGCCGCAGGAGCTAAAAAAGCACGGACTGGGGCGGAAAGAGGCGCGTTTTAGCCTCTCGGCGCTGCGCGATATGGCGGAAAAATACACCAAAGAGGCGGGCGTGCGATCCCTGCGCCGCGCGATCGCAACCGTGCTTCGCAAATGCGCCAAGTCGATGCTGGAGGACGGCGTAAGCGAAGTGGCGATCACGCAGGAAAATCTCAAAGATTTTCTGGAGCGCAAGATATACGAGATCGAACCTGCGGGCAAAAAGAACCTCATCGGCGTTGTTAATGGGCTTGCTTGGACGCCGATTGGTGGCGATGTACTGAAGATTGAGGCGATCAAAGTTCAAGCTAAGGGCAGTTTGCAACTGACGGGCAGCTTGGGCGATGTGATGAAAGAGTCGGCGCAGATCGCATATAGCGTTGTAAAAACGCTGATCGATCACAAGAAAATCACGATCGACGAGCGGGAAATTCCGCTCACGACGGAGGAAAAAAGCAAGAACGACAAACCGCCGTTAGGTGAAATCTACAACCGCCACACGATCCACCTCCATGTTCCCGAAGGCGCAACGCCCAAAGACGGACCCAGCGCGGGCGTGGCGATGGCTGTGGCGATCGCGTCGATTCTAAGCGGCAAATCGGTGCGAAGCGACACGGCGATGACGGGCGAACTGACCCTTACGGGGCGGGTGCTGCCGATCGGCGGACTAAAAGAAAAACTCATCGCCGCTTATCGCGCAAAGATCAAGACGGTACTGATACCGCTCAAAAATCAAGAGAGCGATCTTGACGACATTCCCGACGAGGTTAAAGGCGCAATGACGATCGTGGGAATTACGAGCATTGACGAGGCGATGAAGCTGGCGTTAGCTTAAAGGAAGAGGATGATCGATTACGAGAAATTTGCAAGTTACTCCGAGCCAGTACCGAGATATACAAGCTATCCGACGGCACCGGAGTTTAGTGCAGATTTTAGCGAGCAAAACTACGCCGATCATATTGCTAGATCGAATGAATCAGCTCGTGCATTATCGCTATATTTTCATCTGCCATTTTGTCGCAGCGCCTGTTATTTTTGCGGTTGCAATGTGATCTATACAAGTAAAGACGATCTAAAAGAGAGATACATAGATTATCTGGAGGCAGAACTTGCAATTATGTCAAAAAAACTCGATACCAAACGCATAGTTTCACAGATCCATTTTGGCGGCGGAACACCGACATTTTTTAGCGCGGCAGAGCTGGAACGAATTATCGGTGCGATCGATAAGCGGTTTTCGCATATTGCAAAAGGCGTTGAGTTTGGCGTAGAGATCGATCCGAGATTTTTTAGCCAAGATCAGATGATCGTACTGCGTAACGGCGGAGTTAATCGCATTAGTTTTGGCGTACAGGATTTTGACCCAAAAGTGCAAGAGTCCGTACACCGTATTCAACCGCTTGAGCAGACCAAAAATGCGGTTGATATTGCGCGAAATAACGGCGTAGAGAGTATCAATATCGATCTGATCTACGGACTACCATTTCAAAGCGTTGCGACTTTTGAAAACACATTGCGATCGGCGCTACTGTTGAACCCCGATCGGATCGCGCTGTTTAATTACGCTCATGTTCCTTGGATGAAAAAAACCATGCGAAAACTGGACGAAACAACTTTGCCTTGTGTAGCTGTAAAACTCAAAATGCTTCAGATGGCGGTTGAGACATTTGAAAACGCGGGGTTGATGATGATCGGAATGGATCACTTTTCACGCGCAAGCGATCCGTTAAATATCGCACAAAAAAACGGCAAACTGCATCGCAATTTTCAAGGTTATACAACGCATTCGGACTGCGATCTCTTTGGTTTTGGCGTAACAAGTATCGGCGAAGGAGTTGATTTTTACGCGCAAAACTATCGTGATCTAGCGCCATATGAAGCGGCGATCGATGCAGGAAAATTGCCGCTAATGCGCGGCTTTGCGCTAAACGAAGACGATAGACTACGCAAAACGGTGATCAATACTCTAATGAGCAACTTTACGCTGGATTTTACTCGTGTTGAAAGCGAGTTTAAGATCGATTTTCGCACATATTTTGCCGCCGAGCTTGCGGCGTTAAAACCGCTTGAGAACGATGGTCTAATTACGATTAGCGATCGATCAATTACCGCTAGTTTAACGGGAAGACTGCTGATCAGAAATGTCGTAATGCACTTTGATCGCTATCTCAAAAAACAGCCGCAGAACGAGCGGCGTTTTAGCAAAAGCGTATAGGAAAGTTGTGAAATATATTGGCGCTCATGTGAGTATCTCCGGCGGTGTAGAAAATGCGCCAAAAAACGCGGCTGCGATCGGCGCAAAAGCGTTTGCATTATTTACCAAAAATCAGCGGCAATGGGAAGCAAAACCGTATGATGAAACGCAGATCGAAGCGTTCAAAAGCGAGTGCGAAAAGTACAATTTTTCAAGCGATTATATTCTGCCGCATGACAGCTATTTGATCAATCTGGGCGCACCGGAAGATGAATCGTTAGAAAAGAGCCGCGAAGCGTTTATCGGCGAGATCAAACGGTGCGAACAGTTGGGTTTAAAACTTTTCAATTTTCACCCCGGATCGCATAAAAAAATGATTAGCGAAGATGAGTGTATCAAGAGAATATTCGAATCGATCAATATCGCTCACGATCGCACAAGTGGTGTTAAGCTGGTGATCGAAAATACGGCGGGTCAAGGCAGCAATATTGGTTGGAAGTTTGAACAAATTGCCGCGATTATTGACCAAGTTGCCGATAAAACTCGTGTTGGAGTCTGCCTAGATACCTGCCATACTTTTGTTGCCGGTTACGATATACGCGAAGCAGAAGTTTATCAAAAAACGATGAACGAATTTGATCGAATAATCGGCTTTAACTATCTATCTGGAATGCATATAAATGACTCAAAGGGCGCATTTGG
>BNUO01000096.1 GCA_025997415.1 Campylobacterota bacterium | reverse complement strand
GAGTTGGAGTAAGAGTGAGATAGAGAAGCAAAAACGGGAAAAGAGAGATGAAAGAGGAGATAGAGTGAAAGCTGGTTTCAGAAGCGAAAGAGGAGATAGCATAGCGCTAACGCGCTATGCTAAGCAAAACGAAAAGAGTCAACGAAATGGCTGGCTTGCGCAGGAATGACAGAGGGGCGCATGGGGAGAGCACCCAAGCGCGGTGGTTTTTCTCTTGTTTATCTCATCAGCCTTTCGATCGTCTCGACAAAACGCTTGCGTGAGGCGGCGTTGTTGAAGTTGCCGATATGCCCGCCACCAAATAAAATCCACAGCTCTTTTGGCTCTCGCGCTGCGTCAAATAGGCGGTGTGCGTGGTTGTAGCCTACGATCGGGTCGTGATCGCCGTGAATGATGAGAATCGGCAGCGGAGCAAGGTTGCCGATATGCACGGCGGGATCAAACTGCCTTTCAACGATCGATGAGACAAACGGCTTTGCGATCCAAGTGAGCCAACTGCGCCCCGCCACATCTTGCGCGATCTCGCCGTAGCTGGCAAACGCCCCTTCCGTGATCAGCAGCGCGATTGAGTCGCCCAAGCCGCCCGTGTCGATCGCCGTAACCGATAGCGATCCGCCCAAACTCTGCGCATAGACTACGATCGGCAGTTTCGACAGCGCTGGATCGGCAAGCGCGTAGCCTATCGCCGTCTGTACATCAACGATCGCGCCCATCACGCTCGGCTTCCCGCTTGACGCGCCGTAGCCTCTGTAATCCGCCGCCAGCACGGTGTAACCGTAAAACGGCAGCCAAAAAACCGATGGCAGGTGTTCGCTCACATTGCCCGCGTTGCCGTGCAAAAACACGACTACTGCTTTGGGCGTTTTGGCGTTCATCAGCCACGCAAAGAGCCGCTCGCCATCGGGCGTGTCGATGTAGCGCGTCTCGTATGAGAGTTCAAAAAAATCGGGCGTGAAGCCGACCTTGTTTGACGGCTGGAAAAACAAGTTCGCGCAACCGCACAGGCTAAAAGAAAAGATCAATAAACAAAAGAGCTTCATTAAACTCCTCGCGCTTAGTTTTCGTGTGGCTCGTCTCCAGTCTAAGCGCCTTGTTTGCGCCGATCGTAAAGCTCTGTTCAACCTTCGCCTGCCGCCGCCACGCCCACTCGTTGCTTGCGTCCCATTGCGCCGCGATTTCGGCTCGTGATCGCCACCACGATGCGGGCGAAAACAGTGCGCCCGCCGCGCCGCCCGCATACAGCTCGTAACCTTTGTGAAGCCGTTTGTCCGCGCCCAGCTCTGTCTCGCCGAGCAGATACAAAAGCGCCCTCTCGCCGCCCCACGAAAAGCCCGCGCCGCCGCTTGCGCTCACCAGCCGATCGCCCCTGTTTTGACTCTCGTAGCTCGCGCCGAAACGCCACGAGATCGGGCTGAAAAACTGACTTCGCGGCGTGTATGATTCGACATTTAGGAGCGTGAATCGGCGCACAAACGAGCGATCATCGCTATGCTCCAGCCAGAGATCAAACGCGCTAATCCCCGATCCGTTTGAAAATCCTGCGATCGGATCGACGAGATCGTGATACGCGGGGCGAATGCGTAGATTTGCGCTTGCGTGATCGCTGCTGTCATAACCGCCGCCGATCGCAAGGCGCGAAATGCGGTGTCCGCTGTCGGGACGCGCGGGCGGCACAATTGTGGGCGGCTCGCTTCTACCGAGCGTGGCGCGGCTGCTCATCAGGCGAAAATCGCGCTTTTTGTAGGTTTCACCGTCGATCGCGTCGCTGTTGTAGAGATACTCCAAGTAGCTTAGCGCGAGATCAAACGACTTAGCCGCCTGTTTGCGATCGCTCTCAGCCGCGACTGTTTGCGGATCGACTGTGCCCCGCGCAAGCGCGATCGCCGCTGTGTGATCGTCTAGCTCCTTTGCCGCTGCGGTAATCCGCGTATTTAGCGACGGTCGAAACTCGGCGCGGCGCAGCATATTTGGCGTTTGCACCAGATCGCGCACGGTGTCGATCGGCGCGGCGTAGATGCCAAAACGATCGCTCAAATGCAGTTCGGGCTTGGCGTATTCGAGCAGCTCAAGCAGCACAAACGAGCAGTTTTCGCGCAGAAAATAGTAGTCGCGGTAGAAAAAGTGCAGCTCCCATGCGTGCAGCAGCATTTTGTCGATCTCGGCGCGGGTGAAGTTCAGCTCATACTCCCACATATCGCGGTTTTCTTGATTGGCGTACTCTTTGGCTTTTTCGGCGTATGGAATGACCGAAAAGTAGCCCTCGTAACCGCCCAGAAGCCCGCGCACAATGAAAAGCAGCCCGTTCTCTTCGTCGGGCACTTTCGCCGCGTAGTTGAGCGAGTAACTTGTGAGCGGATTGACCTTGTCGTGTTTGTCGATTCGCAGAAACGAGTGCCCAAACATCGACGCGGGATTGTTCATATACGCCGCCGAAAATGTGATGATCAGTCGATCGCCGCTGACGCTTCTATACCATAGATCAAAGCCATCGCACTCAACGGGCGCGAGCCGCGTCTCGTCAATCGGGAGTGCGCGTTTGAGAAAGTCGTAGCGAGCCGTAAAGACACAGCGGCTGTCGATACTGCTGTTGTTTTCAAAATGCCCCGCAAAAAACGAGTCGATCGTCGCTTGCAGCTCCGCTTCAGGGTCGGTTTTGCCGTCTGCGGCGAAGAAAAACCGTTCGTCGTCGATGACGCTTTTTTTGCCAAAGAGCGACTGTCTGAAACCAAGCAGGCTCTGCCACTCGCTCATTTGTGAGATGTTTTTGTCTATCGCGATCTGTTTTAGCTCGCTTAAATAGTCGTTTGCAAAGAGAAAAAACGGGAAAAAAAGTAGTAGAAAAAACCTCATAGTGTGGGGGAGCCTAAGCTCCCCTGTCCGCTAGTTAGAGAACTGCGTCCATATTTGAAAGAACTTCGCCTGCGGTTACATTTTCGCTGGTGAAGATTTTGGAGAAGTTAGCTTGCGCAGCCGCAAAGAACGCGTCTTTGTCGCTTACGCCAGCGAGATCAGCGAATGCGTCAAGCGTTTCGCCGCTTCCCTTTGACATATCAATAGCCAGCTGCTCAAGGTTTTGGCTAGTGAAGTTGTTCAGCTCTTCGTTGCTTGCCCAAACGCCGTTGGGGTTGCAGCCGCTGGTGCCTGTGGTGATGCCGAATGTTTGGCTTGCCGAAGTACCGTTGGTGGTAGCCGCGAGGATCTGCATCACCGCGTCGCTGTTCTTTTCTTTGCCGAAAAGCATATAGCCAAGACCACAACCTGCCGCCGGATACTGCGAACCGCCCGGTTGAAGCTCAAACAGCGCGAATGCGTTTGTTGCCAGCGCTGTTGCGACCGCTGCACTTACGAGAACTTTTTTCATTGAAACTCCTTAAAGGATTTTGATTTGCTGGGGCAAACCGTGCGCGGATCATATGCTAAAGATGATAAAACTATCTTGAGACCGCCCCGCCTTCGCGAAGTTCGTCTATCCGCTCGGCGTGGTGCGCCGCGCCCTCCAAAGTACCCCGCTATGCTAGAATGAAGTGTGGAAAGGTACGCTATGGACGAAAATGAACTGTCGGCTAGTTGTGGATTTATCCAACAATTAGCTAAACCCATACAACAGATATTACTGCAACACACTCGTATAAAACGAGCGCAAAAAGGCGAGATTTTATACTACGAAAACGACGAGATAGAGAAGATATATTTTTTGATTTCAGGTTCTATTAAATCATACAAAGTTACCCGTTTTGACAAGGAAGTTTTTTTGTTTATACAAAAGGCAAGCGGACTGATTACCACATTTGCGATCGAAGAAGAAGAAAACAGGTATTTTTCCAATGTTGAATGTATGATCGATTCGGTTGTGGGCGTGATGGATCTGGTTGTAATGCGCGATCTATCCGTAAAACACGAGCCATTAGAGATATTTATCGCCAAACAGTTGGCATCGCAAACTCGTCTGCTTACCGCAGTGATCAGACGCGATCTAGTTTTTGACAGCACGGCAAAAGTTGCATATATGATAGAGCGAGAGCTTAACGAGTTTAATGTGTTCAAAAAATGGGAGATAGCCTATATGCTAAATATACAGCCTGAAACGCTCAGCAGGATACTGACAAAATTCACGAGAGACGGTATGATCGATACCGATTCAAATGGCAGCGTGGTGGTGCTTGATCACAAAAGTTTAATCAAGATTTACGAGCAGTAAGGATAGATGATGAAACAGGGTATTGTCAAACGATTAGTCATAATGGGTTGCGTTAGCGTTGTTTGTACAGCGTCATTGCTGATCGCTGCAATTTTGCTCAATCAAAAAGGTATCATCGATGGGTTTGTGATCAACATAGCCGGACGCGAACGAATGCTTACGCAAAAAATATCCAAAGAGGTATTTATACTCAATTCGCAAGATAGTATCAACTTCGGCGAGTTAAACCAAGCGATGATCGAGTTTCAAAGCGGACTCAATATCTTGCGTTTTGGCGATGAACAATACTCATATACGGCAACTTCAAACGAGGTGATCAGCGCGCAGCTTGATACAATCACGCAAAAATGGACGGATTACAGCGAAAGCGTAACCGTATTTATCGCCACAATGAGCGCCGTTAATGTTCACAAAACTTATCTTGATCGATACAACCAAGAGATGTTGCAACGCTCCGCCGCGATCGCTGAAGTGATGGTAAAACACAATTTAAGCGCAGAGGATATTTATGACGCGGGCGAGTTGGGAATGCTCACGCAGAAAATGGCATATCGTCTAATTCGTTATAACAATATATGGGATCGCCAATCGTTTCAAGATTTTTCTGACGCGCACGATCGATACAGCAAAACTTTAGCGCGTTTTGCGGCTGATGGGCGGCTGATGAAACTGCCGGATGTGAGAAGGGCGATCGATGCCGCAGCCGTTTTGTGGCAAGAGTATTCGCGCCACGCAATCGATCTCACACACGATGAACAGACGCTTGTAGGCTCACTCGTGAAGATTGTCAATCAAAACATAGCGTTGTTAAACGAGATCGAGATCGCGGTTGGATTGTACGAAGTAGAATCGGTATCGATCCGCAGAAATCTATACTATGTACAGATCGCCGCCGCAGTGATCTTATCATTGCTAACGCTTTATGCGATTAGTGTGCTCAAAAGTATCAAATCGATCTTTGATCATTTTGTGCAAAACAGCGAGGAACTGGCACACACTCCTACCAATGCGGCGAATATAGAAAAGCTCCGTTTGGCGATCGCTTCGGACGATCAAACAGAGCTTGCAACGATCTACAAAAATATCTCAATTTTTCTGGAAAATATCAATACTTTTGAAAACAACTCCCAGCAGGTGATCAAGCAAAATGAGCAGTTATCGCAAGATATAACCGAGATCGCAGACGGGGTTTTCAAAAGCATTAAAAATCTCAAAATCCCGCAGGAAGAAAAAGAGAAGATTATCCGTGATATTTCACTTTCAGAAGATATAGCAATTCAAACACAAGATTATATTATCTCATCATCGCAGTTGTGGCAGAAGATCAAACAACGGCTACTATCATCAGCGGCGATTATGGGACGAGATCACGCCGTAGAACTGGCGCAATAACGCCCTGTCGCCAAACAGATAAACCCCCAACCGTTGACTTGAGATTCTTCGCTTCGCTCAGAATGACATTTTCTCGTTATTGCGATCGCTCCTCCCGTCATTCTTGTGCAAGCCAGCCATTTCGTTGACTCTTTTCGTCTTGCTTAGCATAGCGCGTTAGCGCTATGCTATCTCCTCTTTCGCTTCTGAAACCAGCTTTCACTCTATCTCCTCTTTCATCT
>BNUO01000095.1 GCA_025997415.1 Campylobacterota bacterium | reverse complement strand
CTTACGGCAACCCAAAACCTCCAAGTGCTTTTGGGTTGCCTTTCGCCAATCTCTGCGTCATCTTCACTCAGCGCTCGGTCATTTACGCATAAGTAAACTCCCTTCGCGCCTCGTTCAGCTTCCTTGACCTTGACGAAAATCCCATCGCGATCAACGGCAAAAGCGATCGGTGCGCGAATGTCATTCTGAGCAAAGCGAAGAATCTCAAGGCAAACACAGCGCTCCTGCGAGCAAAGGCATAATGCTCCGATCGCGCCTCGTTTGGCTTCCTTACCCCGCCTAATGTGCGATCGCTTTAGCTACTCTTAATCAATGCCAGATTATAATCGCAGGGATCAATTCCAAGAGAGGGGATTTGTGGTGCTTCTTACGGTTGCTTTCACTTCAGCATTTACCCCCCCCCCCCCCCCATTTGGCAATCGATTACCTCTTTCAATTAAGTACATACCTCCCTAACTAAGCAACTTTGCTGATATTTCCAATTGTTTCAAACATCAACATTGCAAAAGGAGTTGCAAATGAGAAAATGGTTGATCGCGATTATTTCAGTCAGTTTGGCGTTAGCCTTAAGCGGGTGCGGCAAAAAGGTGCTTGAACCGTACGATTCGTCTGTACCACCAGAAAAGTCAGCAACGCTGATCGTATCATCAGAGATTCGAGTCGATCAGTTTGACGGCAAAGCGGTTGAATGGATCGGCGCAAGCGAAGAGGTTACGCAAAATGGCGCAAGCATACTGATTCCCGCAGGACGACACAAGCTAGTTGTCAGTACGAATATTTCGGCGGTATCTGTGAAGTTTGAATCGTACGGAACTAACAGAAAAGGCGAAACAATCAAGGTGAATAACCCGGCAAGAGCGCAGGTTTGCGGCAATAGCGGTTACTGCCTAAGCGGTGAATTAGAATACGAGTTTGAGGCAACCAAGTCGTACACGATTAGCTACGGGAGTGTTACGCCAAGCAATGGAAAAGATGGCTTCGTTCGTGCTGGCGTTGAACCTAGGTATCAAGGGCAAACAGCGGCGCTGAAGAAGTTTCCATCGGTTAGGTTTGAAAGCCCCAACTGGGCGATCATCGAAGGCGATCGACCGTTCAAAGCTGAAGATGTATTTGATCTTCGCATTTCCAAAGATCTTTTCTAGCCTATCTGCTAGGCGTGCGGCTTGCAAATATGATCGGCAAGCCGCCAATGGCGTGATCGATGATGATCGTTGGACACAGAAGGAGGATTGATGAAAAAGTTTCTACTGTTGGTCGGACTTAGCTTGGCTATGGCGATCGGTGCATACGCAAAGACGGAAGTTACGGCGTGCTCATCGTACATTGTCGGTGCAAATGCTGAAATGGAGTGCTCGGGAGGATTTAACGGCAAGACAACAATGGTAAAACTCTATGCCGCTGGCTGGCGTTATGTCGGCGATATAGGCGGCACAAGCGCGTTTATGCTTGTGTTTGAGAGAACAACGAAGTAGTTTCATTGTTTGGTTTGGCGTGTTATTGCGCCAAACCGTGGCGAGCCAGATGTTTCGCCGTACACAAAATCCCTTCGCGATCAACGGCAAAAAGCGATCGGTGCGTTGGCGTGTCATTCTGAGAGAGCGCAGCGACCGAAGAATCTCAAAGCAAACACAGATGTTTCGCTAACGCTCAACATGACAGGGATTATCTTGTCATTCTGAGGCGAAGCCGAAGAATCTAAACTCCCTGCGGCGCAAGCCGCAATCCTCCGCAGTAATGCCTTGAGGCGAGGCTACTGCTCCGCAATCTCTATTCCCACGCTTTGCACTGCCGAAGCATTTTGCTTTGTCAAGGATAAGACGCGAGATCCCCAAACCCTCCGCGAAAGATGAGCTAAGGAGATAGTACAGCGCTAATGTCTTATACTAAGCAAGACGAAAAGTGTCAACGAAATGGCTGACTAGCACAGGAAAGAGGGAGCGAAAAAGATGACAACTGAAGCGATGGAGAAGTGCAAAAAGCAAATCAAAAAGCACGAGGGTTTGCGGCTTGAGGCTTACAAGGATAGCTTGGGCTATTGGACGATCGGTTACGGGCATTATTTGGGCAACGCCGCGACGCCGACACCAGCGAATATCACACAAGCCGAAGCGGACGCACTGTTTGAACGCGATTTTGCAGTAGCTTATGAAGACGCGAAACGGCTTGTGTTTGGGGAGTGGGACGCAGTGGGTGATGCGCGGCAAGCGATCGTTGTAAATATGTCGTTTAACTTGGGTTTTAATGCGCTGAAAAACTTTAAGAAAATGGTTACCTGTCTTGAGACACACGAATATAGCAAAGCCGCCGATGAAATGCTAAATAGTAAGTGGGCAGCGCAAGTTGGAAAACGCGCAACTGAACTCGCCACTCAAATGCGCACGGGGGTATGGCAATAAGCGGTCAGAATGCAATAAATCTTGTCATCCTAGACATAATACTCATTTAGTAATAACCAATATAGTTGAGTCGTTATTTCGACATCTCAAAAGACATTATATAGCACACAATGAACTTACTACGGAGCATAGAATTTAGTAACCCAAACGGGTATGGCAAATGTGGATCATTGTACGCACGATCTGCAATAATCCGTCAGTTTTACCACTATTGCTGCCAATCGCTGATCCAACCTTTTTCGCGCACAAAATTCCACAAGCCGGCAACATATACATTCAAGATACGCCCCCCCCCCCCCATTTTGTTAGTCTACTGTTTTGTTCTTTGCAAGCTCCAGCCACTTTATCGCCCAATTTTCCAGCGCGTTAATATCCATTGAAATTAGCCTATTAAATTGTCCGTTATTATATGTTCGCTGTCGTTTTGCAAGCTGCGCCGTGTGGATCGTGATCAGCTCCTCCAACCCCCCCAGATCGATCGCGCCGTCTATAAAATCGATCGTCTCTTTAATCCCGATCGCCTTCATCGCCTGTGCATCTCTCGGCACGCTTTTTAGTAGCCCCTCCACCTCGTCGATCAGCCCGCCCGCAATCATCTTTTTCGTCCGCCACCCAATCCGCTCACGCAAAACCTCGCGATCGGTTACCACCTCTGCGATCGCAACGCTTTCTAGCACAGGTCGCGGCGGATTTTCGGCAAACCAGCGCGTCGGCGGCACGCCACTGGCAAGCGCGATCAGAAGCGCCTTCTCGATTCGGTAGCGATCGTTCGCGTCAATCCGCGCCGCATAGATCGGATCGATTTCGCTCAGCCGTGCGTGCGCGGCAGCAAGATCGCCCAGCAGTTCATCGACCGCGCACGCCGTCCGAGCGTCTATTGGCGGGATCGGCGAAAGCCCGCACGCGATCGCTTTGAGGTAAAAGCTGCTACCCCCCACGATGATCAGATCGCGCCCATTCGCCTCGCAAAACTCCCGCGCTCGCGCATACTCCGCCGCAAAATCGTCCGCGCCAAAGCGATCGCCCGCATTTGCGATGTCCAGCCCGAAGTATGTCAGCCCCTCCCGCTCGCCCGTCGCTGGTTTCGCCGAAGCTATGTCGATGCCGCGATAGACCGAAAGCGAGTCCATAGACAGGAGCGCCGCGCCGCTTTTTCGCGCCAAATTGTGCGCCAGATCGCTCTTGCCGCTCGCCGTAGTACCGATGATTGCAACCGTCTTCATCTATCTATTATAGAGTGCCTTGTAAAATGCCGCTATGAACATCAAACAAAAAATCCGCGACTTGAGTGAATTCGTCGTTTTTGAACACACGGTTTTCTCCATGCCGTTCATTTTCATCTCGATGATCGTTGCCTCCCGCGCCAGCGGCGGCAACGGTTGGTTCGGTTTTGCGCTGCTAGGCTTGGGGCTGATCGCCGCCATAAGTGCGCGCAACTTTGCGATGGGCTTTAACCGCCTCACCGATCGCCGCTTCGACGCGCAAAATCCGCGCACCGCTTCGCGCCCAAGCGTCGATGGCAGGCTAAGCGTGCGGTTAATGAGCGCGTTTGTCATCATCAACGCCGCGCTCTTCATCGTCGTCTGCTACTTCATCAACCCGCTTGCGCTGGCGCTGTCCGTCCCGTTTTTGCTGGTGATGGCGAGCTACTCGTTCGTCAAACGCTTTAGCTGGGCGGCGCACTTGGTGCTTGGGCTTTCGCTGGGGCTTGCGCCAATCGCGGGCGCAGTCGCAGTGCTGGGCGCGATACCGCTCTGGTCGATCTTCCTATCGGCGGGTGTTACGCTCTGGGTTGCCGGTTTTGACCTTCTCTATGCGTTAATGGATCGCGACTTTGACCTCAAAATGGGGCTGTTTTCGATCCCCGCTCGCTTTGGCGTCCGCCGTACGCTCATCATCGCCCGCGTTTTTCACCTCATCACCCTCGTCTGTTGGCTCCTGTTTTGCCACTTCGCGCAGCTTGGCATTTTCGCGTTACTAGGCGCGATCGTCGGCGGTTGCATGCTCGTTGCCGAGCACAAAATCGCAGCGCAGGGAATGGAACACATCAACCGCGCATTCTTTACGATCAACGGCTATTTGGGGGTCATTTTCTTCATCTTTATCGTACTTGATTGCGTTTGGACGCTCAAATGGACGCTTTAACGACCGAATTGCGCTGGATCGAAGCTCCGCTGGAGATCTGCTTTTCGCTTGAAAGCGCTGAGCCCGATCGGTTCAAGCTGGAGTTCAACCGCTTAGCCGAAAGCGATGACGATCCGTTAAGTCAATGGCTTAAAATTGCGCGGGCGCGCGGCGAGACCAAAGAGAGCGATCCTGTCGTTTTGGCGCTTTTGATCGACCTTCACCGCAAGATCGACGAACTATCGCTAAAGATCACGGGGCAGGAAAAAGAGCGGCTTACGCTAGAACACACTGTGCGTCTTGACGGGCTAAATTACACCCATTTCAAACTCGCTGCTGCCGCATTTGAAACGGGCGAACGCTACTATGGACGGATCAAAATGCCCGTTTTCCCGATCCGCGACATTGGCTTTTTTTTCAAAGCGCACAGCGATGAAGTTGGCGAGATTGCAGTCATGCACGAACGCGATCAAAAGGCGTGGGACAGCTATGTCGCCTCGCGCGAAAGAGTGATGATCAGACAGCAAAAAGGGATCGGATGAATAACGAAACAATGCTTCTTATCGCGCTGGTTGGGCTGGGTTTGCTCTGCGTCACTGCATACGCAATCTACCGCGATCGCGCCGCAACTGCCAAAAATATCACGCTCGCAAAACATATCAAAACGCTTGAGGCGGCAAAGCTGACGCACGAGGCGCGAATTGCCGCGCTTGGCAATGAGATCACCGCGCTCAAAAGCGATAGCGTAACGATCATCGCCGAACAGTTCAAACTCTTTAACGACAAACTGCGCGATATGCAGATCGAAAACGACACAAACGCAATGCGCGTTGATCGACTTGACGAACGGCTTGGCGAGTATCTGAGTATCACGCCGACAAGTTCGCTCGATACCACCCGCGTCATCACGCTACACAAATCGGGACTAACCGTAGCCGAGATCGCAAAAGAGCTTCATGCCAACCACAGCGAAGTACTCTTTGCGCTCAAAATGCACGATCTCAATCCGCGCAAATAAAAAAGCAGACTATTTAGGCAAAGAGGGTTATATTCGCAATTAAATGTCATTCTAAGCATATTAAACAAAGGGTGAGGTTGCTATGGATCGGGGGTTGTCATTCTGAACGAAGTGAAGAATCTCATTAAATACAGATTCTTCGTTCGTTGCACTCCCTCAGAATTGTGCAAGCCAGCCATTTCGTTGACACTTTTCGTTTTGCTTAGCATAGCGCGTTAGCGCTATGCTATCTCCTCTTTCGCTTCTAAAATCAGCTTTCACTCTATCTCCTCTTTCATCTCCTTTCTTGCTTTTACTCTAACTCCTTTCTAAACTC
>BNUO01000094.1 GCA_025997415.1 Campylobacterota bacterium | reverse complement strand
ATATCGGGATCGGTAATTGTCCCGGTGAACATCCCGACTGGACGTTCAGCAATTCCGCAAGTGAACTGGCCGGCGGACATCTGCTGATTCTTGTTGAAACTGAATAATACATTTTCTCCCGCATACTCACACGAGAAATTTAAAGGTAGGCGGTCTTTCGGCGAAAGACCGCGTTACCGATAGGAACCATACCTGTTTTTGATTATAGGTATCCACTTCACTCAAATTACCCCTAACATATAGTGGGTTACAAGTAGAGAACTGTAAAGTTGACGTTCGTATGATGTGCCGTGGTTTTCGATACGAAAAGGTTTTTCTTTCATTAACATTCCTTAACCTGACAATCCCATATTTAGTGGTCGCTTGACTCAAATGGATACCTATTTTTTTGATTCCCATAACCCTCTTTGAAAGGAAAAAATGACAGCGAAAAGTACCTTACAAATTCTTGCTCTGTTTGCCGTTGCGGCGGCTTTGACAGTGAACTGTTTTGCCCAAAACACCAACCGCCGTGAAAACACCAGGCCGTCTCCTCAGAAGTATCCTTCTTCGCATTACTACAATGCGGACGGCAGTTTCAATGAAAAAGCCGCCAAAGATGCTTATGCAGAACTGTTTCGTTACCACAGATATTCACTCAGCAGAGCCGTTCTCGAAAACATCGCCGATGTTTCCCTTGCTGGTGACAAACTCTGGATTCTCGACTTCGGTCTCGGTGATTTCTCCAATGCCGGCATGGCGGGAATCTTTTTCGTCAATGACAAAGAACACGGTTATTTCGGCCATGAAATTTATCTTCTGCCGTATCAGATGATTCCGGAACATTTCCATCTTCCTGCGGAAGACAAACCTGCCAAACATGAAGCTTGGCAGGTGCGCAATGGAAGTATCTGGTGTTTTGCCGAGGGTGGAAGTGAAGCCGACCTGAAAAATTATCCGCCGGAAGTCGCAAAAGCGATGAAAAGTCAGTTGGACGCCAAAGCAATCACCGCTTTCAAAGGCATTGAACGCAAGGTCGGTGAAATGGCCGTTCTTTCGGGACTCGAAGCCCCGCACTTCATGATGGCCGGTCCGGAAGGCGCTATCGTTACAGAATATGCAACCTTTCACAGCGGTAGCGGTCTGCGGTTCACCAATCCCAGTGGTTTCGCCGGAAACACCGAAGCAAAGAAATAACATTGGATAGCGGGGTTATATTTTTGCGAGTGAAGGTAGGCGGTCTTTCGCCGAAAGGCCGTATTACCACCAGGTAACTTTTTTCAGCCGGTTGACACCGGCGTTTCGGCCCGGCCCGGAAACCTATCTTGGCACAATAAACATGGATAATCCGTGGATAAAAAGTCCCAATTTTTAAGTGTAACCAAACACTACATTTCGTATGACACATAGGAAATTACAAGGAGTTGAAATAATGAGATTGAAACAATTACTGTTACCGGCTTTAGCGGCGGTTATGCTTTGTGTTTCACAAGGTTTTGCGCAAATAAACCGTATCGGTATGGTTGTTCCGCATGACCTGCGTGTGGAATACCTGAAAACACCGGCCGGAATTGATGAACCGAATCCGAGGTTTAGTTGGAAACTCAAATCCAACATCCCGGGCGATGCTCAGACAGCGTACCGGATTGTTGTTGCCTCTACGGAAAAACATTCCGCCGGTCTGGCGTCACCGGTTTGGGACACTCAAAAAGTGACCGATTCCAACAGCGTCAACATCGAATACGCCGGTGAACCGCTTTTGCCGGGAAAAAGCTACACTTGGTATTTAACCGTTTACGATCAGAAAGAAAAACCTTCTGCAACTTTCAGTTCAACCTTCACCACGGGATTGTTCCCGACGAAAGACGAGCCGAACCCGTGGAAAGGGAAATGGATCGGATATGATGCCGTACCTGAACAAGCCCGGATTCCGGAACTCACAAAGGCTGTTTGGATTTGGGACGATCAACCCGGTGAAGGGGGGAGTTATCCCGCAGGAATTTCGGCTTTCCGCAAAAATTTCGAGATTCCCGAAGATGAAATTCTCAGCGCTTTTTTGGCTTTCACGGCGGACAATTCGTACAAGGTTTTCGTGAACGGGAACACTGTTTCCGAAGGAACCAACTTCAAATCAGCCGGTCTTGCGGATGTTGCGAAATTCCTGAAATCGGGGAAAAATCTCATTGCCGTGGAAGCGGTCAATTTGGGAAGTAACCCCAATCCGGCGGGACTGATCGGTACTTTGAGCGTGAAATTCAAAAACAGTCCGGAACTGGTGATTTTGACTGACGCTTCCTGGAAAGCAGTCAATGGAACGCCGGAAAACTGGAATTTTGAAGTTTTTGACGATTCCGCCTGGAACAATGCCGTTGTGTTGTATCCATTCGCTCAGGGACCCTGGGGCGAGGTGAACATTGCACAGCCGAGACCGGATATTCCCGCCCGGTATCTGAACAAAACCTTCACGGCAGACCGGAAAGATGCCGTGCGTGCAACGGTTTATATTTCCGGACTCGGTTATTACGAGCTTTACCTGAATGAAAAGAGAATAGGCGATCATGTGCTTGATCCGGTTTACAAAGATTACGGCATCAGCGTGCCGTATGTTACTTATGAATTTGATCCCAAGTCGGTCAAAGGTGAAAACAAAATTCAGGTCATTCTCGGTAACGGGCGTTTTTACGCACCGCGCAGAGATGAGCCGATGTTTACCAAAGATTACGGTTTCCCGAAGCTGCTGTTCCAAATGGTTTTGGAATACGGCGACGGTTCAACGCAAACCATCGTCAGCGACGAAACCTGGAAAGTGACCGTTGACGGTCCCATTCAGGGAAACAATGATTACGATGGTGAAATCTACGATGCCCGGATGGAAAACCCCGCAACATGGAACGACGTTCAAATCGTTGAAGCGCCAAAAGGAAAACTCCGCTCGCAAAACATGCCGCCGATGCGTGTGACCGAACACATCCGTCCGAAAAACGTCACCGAGGTGCAACCCGGTGTTTGGGTCTTCGATATGGGACAAAACATGGTCGGATGGTGCCGTTTGAAAGTCCGCGGACCGGTTGGCACGCAGATTCAGATGAAACACGCTGAAGCATTGGTTACCGAGGAAGGCCCCGACAAGGGAATGCTTTATATGGCCAATATCCGTGCGGCGAAAGTGCGCGATCTTTACACCTGCAAAGGAAGCGGGCTTGAAGTTTACGAACCGCGCTTCACCTATCACGGGTTCCGGTTTGTGGAAGTGACCGGTTTTCCGGGCCGTCCGAATCTCGACACAATCACCGGCTGCGTTGTGCATACCGATCTTCCGTTTGTCGGAAAATTCGAAACTTCCGACAGTATGATAAATCAGATTCACAAAAATATCTTCTGGGGCACGCGGGGTAACTATCTCAGTATTCCGACGGATTGTCCGCAGCGCGACGAACGGCAGGGATGGCAGGGCGACCGCGCCGCTGAATCACTCGGTGAAATGTTCCTGTTCGACAACGTAACGCTCTACTCGAAATGGCTCCAGGATATTGAGGAATCGCAAACATCGGAAGGAAATCTTTCCGATGTCTGCCCGCCGTTCTGGCCGCTTTACAGTCCCAACGTGACATGGCCCAGTGCATTCACGATTGTGCCGCAAAGCATTCTTTATCAGTACGGCGACGACCGTCCGATCAAACGTCATTATGACGCCATGGTCAAATGGATGAAGTTTCTGGAAACACACATCCATGACGGAATCATTGAAGTGGACAACTACGGTGATTGGTGCGTGCCGCCGGAAAGAAAGGAATTGATCCATTCCGAAGACCCGGCACGTAAAACCGCCAAAGGGATACTCTCGACCGGTTATTACATCCACAATCTTGATCTCCTCACGAAGTACGCCGAAATGCTCGGACGTACCGGCGAAGCTGAGGCTCATGCTGCAAAAGCCGCGGAAATGAAAGAGGCGTTCAATAAAAAGTATTACGATCCTGAGACCGGAAAATATGACAACGGAACGCAGACTTCCTGTGTGCTGCCGCTTTACTTCGGAATCGTTCCCGATGGAGAACGGGAAAAGGTTTTCACAACACTCATGAACAACATTGAGAATGTGACCGATTATCACATCGGCACCGGATTGATCGGCGGTCAGTGGCTCAACCGTATTCTTACGGAATTCGGACGGGCGGATGTTTCCTACAAATTTGCAACCAATGAGGACTATCCGAGTTGGGGTTACATGGTGAAAAACGGAGCGACCACCGTTTGGGAACTCTGGAACGGCGACACAGCCGACCCGGCCATGAACAGTCACAATCACGTCATGCTCATCGGCGACCTGACCATCTGGTTTTACCAGAATCTTGCCGGAATCAAATCGGAAGACGGTTTCCGGACAATTGAAATGGTTCCGGTTTCTGTCGGTGATCTGCAATTTGTGAATGCCGAATACGATTCCATTCGGGGCAAGGTCAAAAGCAGCTGGAAACGCCAAAACGGGAAATTCCAATGGACCGTAACCATTCCGGTCGGCTCCACTGCCAATGTCACCGTCCCGGCGGACAATCCTGAAACAGTAAAAATGTTCGGTGTCAACGGACGTGTCATCAACAAAGGAACGAACCAATTTGAAGTCCCTTCGGGAGCTTACACGTTTGTTTCGGACTTGAAATAAACGCCCGTTTTTGAAGTCCCCCTTTGAAGCGCGGGAGCTTGCTCCCGTGCTTCAAGTTTTTTCCGTATAAGAGATTGTCTTTAACGACATAAAATTCCCTTCCTGTGGAGGGGGGGGGGGATTCACTGGAAAATCTGTCCCGCTTCAAAACCACCCCGTCATCCGGCTGCACCAGTTGATACCCCTCCATGAGAGGGGAATTGTTTCACCGGTTAAAGACATGCTTCTCAGATGAAAAGAATTTGTATGGCTGAAAAAGTTATACTCTGCGCGGGAACAAATTGTTAATTTTGAATGACGCAAGCCGATCAACAAAAGGCGGTTACGTTGAATACGAAGCACTGCGTCTTACCGGCTACGGTATAACAGCGGTGATTGTCCGTATTGCAAAGAGAGACGTTTGCTTATTCAGGACAAACAGACAAAAAAATGGCAGTGTTCACAATGTAGAACTAAAACAGACCTTTGCCGGGAGAGAGGATACCGGAGGATGCACTGAAGGATGTATCGGGTGTGTTACGGTAATACTTACAATATTGGTATTTCTGTTTTTTCGTTGGTATTTTTCGGTGAAAATTTCGGATAACCGGCATCTTTGAATAACTGTGTTATCTATAATAAGGGGATTGTATCAATTTAGAAGACATGATAAAATAGTAAAAATCCAGCAAATGGCGTGTTTCCATTATTTTATACCTCAGTCGGTATGATATAAGCCTTCGGCCTCAATGAAACGCCCTGCGTTGCAGGGCTTAACGAATCAAGCCGCAGGAATTTTTAAGGTAGCTTGAGTATAATCTCTTCCGTCCGGTTTCTTTTTTAATTTTCGTTTCACTGAGGTTCCCGTGAAAATTACAGCTTGGGATATTGATCGGTTTGGTATCTGGTCCGGGCTTTCCGTGTCGCAGCTTTCGGAAGGGGTGAATGTTTTTTACGGCCCTAATGAAGCGGGAAAAACAACCCTCATGCAGTTTGTGCGGGCAATGCTCTACGGTTACACCAATGACCGGCTCCGTTTTGTGACCGGGCCGTTTCCGAAATCCCCCGATGCCGAAGCATCGGTCAATCCGGTTGCAGGTGGAAGCATAACGCTTCACACCAACGCAGGGGTGTTCACACTGAAACGGGAATACGATCCGAGACGCATCGGGGACGAGGAAAAGTTCACCGTTCTCAATCAAGAAGGTTTCTTTCCGGGGGAGCAGTTCGCCAAACGTTTTGCTTCGATCATTGATGAAACAACTTTCAATAATGTTTTTGCCATCGGTCTTGACGAACTTCAGCAGCTTGGAATCCTTAAAGACACCGAAGCGGCGGAAGTCCTCTACCGGCTCACCATGGGACTCGACCGTGTTTCGCTTCTGGAAACAAGCCGGAATCTGACGGCGGCGAGAAATTCATGGATTGATCCGTCCGGCAAACGGGCGCTTCTGGATGAACTTCTCGAACAAAAGGCGAAACTTCAGGAGGAAACCGCACTGGCCAAAACACGGCTTCGGGAATACAACGAAATTCAGACCGAACACCGGCAAATCAACCG
>BNUO01000093.1 GCA_025997415.1 Campylobacterota bacterium | reverse complement strand
ATATTGCCCCATAATTAACTGTATTGATGGTAAACACACAGACCCCAAAAATAAGTGTGTTTATTGTGAAGACAGTAAAATTGAGCAATTGTGGAATGAAATAGGTGAAGAATTATGTATTACCAAGGAAGATATGGATTTTCCATACCTGAGGATTGGTGCCTATCTGAAGAAACGAAATATGTTGCATTTGGTTGATTTTATTGTCTGGGATTCTTCAGTTTCTGAAAATAATGAAAAGGAAGATTCATGGAGGAGTAAAAACCACATAAATATTTTAAAAATGAGGACTCAATTTTTTGCACCCGCTTTCTCCCGTATAAATCTTAAAAATGAAGCTCATGTATGATTTTCGTGTTCTATGTGGTATGTGATGAGAGCATTAAAATATATCGCTATGTTCTCTGGTATTTTTACAATTATCGTTATTATTCTGTCAATCATCTTGGGTTTAAGTGCTTGTGTTGCCCCTTCAACAATTATTGGAACAGTTTTTTGGCCCTTTTTTGTATTTGTCATAAGCTTGTACTCCATGACTCAAATGAATAACTTTATTCATTACCAACGAATACGCGAAGTTGTTCAGGTTTTAGAGGCTGCTTATATAGCTTTCTGTGAACACCCAAAATATATCCGTTATCCATTCGAACATTTTGCTGAATCAAAATACATAATATCTTCTAAGAAAATAATAACACCAAAAGAATTTTAAAGGCATACGAGTGAATATATTTCCAGAATTAGCTTCACCACCGGATGAAGTCGGTGGAATCAAGGCATGGAATATTACACATTTAGCATACTTACAACTCCAATACGCAAGAAACGCATAAACCCGGCGGAACCGGGTTTATGAGAGAGATCAAAGCTGATTTTCGTCACTTTTTCGACGGCAGACCGGGCAATGCATTGATGCCCGCCGCACGTTCGTCGTGGGCGGCGTGGGAATAGACGTTGAGCGTCAACCGAATATCCGAGTGCCGTGCTAACTGCTGGGCGACCTTGGGCGAAACGTTTGCCCGGCATAAATTCGTAATGAACGTGTGCCGTAGCGAGTGGAAATCGGCGAATTTGCCACTGGAATCCTGATACCGCAAAAAGTCCGACACCAAACGGGTTTGACGTTCTGCGTCATCTTTTGCTTCCGACAACCAGACTTGACGGGCGAAATTCAAATCGAACGCCATCATTTCCGATGTCCGGCGATCCACGCCGCCCACTTTTTCCGAGATCGGAAACAATACTTCATTGGGCCCCGGTTGGCGAATGGCGAGCCACGCCTTGAACCGCTCGGCCACGTCCGGATGTAACACCTGATCATCATTACGCCGCCGCTTACTGTAGGTCGCGTTCAAGGTAATGAACGGCGTTTCGGTATCCAATCCGACAAAATTCCTGAGCGTGAGGCTGCCAAGTTCGCCACGCCGAAAACCCGTCCATGCGGCCAACAGGTACAACATCGCACGGTCAAGGCCGGTGAGTCCCACGGCTGGCGGCCCGGTCTCGGCAACATGCAGGATTCGCAAAAATTCATCCATTGACATTGGACGGCGATCATGCCGACGATCCGTTTGAACATTCAATGTCGCGATGCCGTTAATCACATTGGTTTTGTTCCGCTGATTTTTCACCAGCCAATTACCGAACGCCTTGAGCGATTTCAGATAATGGTTGCTGGTCTGAATGCTCAAGCCTTCTTCTTCGCGAAGGTAAAGCAGAAAATTCTCGACTTCCGTTACTTTGATCTGCGAAATCCGTTTCCATTGGTTGTACTCAATGCACCGTTTGATTTTGCCGATCACTTCCTGAATGTAGCGCGGCTCATTGTTTTTCGTTTTCAGGTGCTGCTCGTAATCGTCGAGATGTGTTTGAATCGGCTTTTTCATTTCCGCTTCGGTCGGGTCGATCATGCCGAGTTTTTCCTGTTTGACCTTTTCGACGATTTCGTTCAACTTGAGCTGCGAGACCTTTTTGTCCGTGGCCAATGAGATGCGACGTTCCACGCCAATCGCATCGCGATAGCGGCCCCACCATTTGGGCGAAGCGGTTTTCGTTTTCTTTCCGGTGACCGGATCGACGGTCGTTGTGTACTTTTTGTAAATGTTTGCCATGAATGGTACTCCAAAAATGTTTTTCGTCAATCGCCCGATAACGCCTCAGGCTACGGTTGTCCATGTAGCCATGAAATTTCAAATATGGGAAGAGCTGTGTTCAAATTATTTTGATTTTTTTGCACGGCATACCCAATCGTCACGTTTCGGACACCCGGCGTCGATCCACTGTTCAAGTTCCTTGTATCGCCAAAAGATCGCACATCCGACGTGAATCGGTTGTGGCGTAAAACCGAGCGACTCCCATGTCCGCCACGTTCGTAAGCTACAACCGCATAATGCCGCCGCTTCCCTTCCGCGAAGCAACATTCGCATATTGTCCGTCACATCCGAATTTTTTTCTGGCTTTTTCATATTTTTTCCATTCATGGCGATTGATTTTTCAAGGGGCGAAAAATATTTTTGATACGACCCGTTCGAGCCGGGTAGAGCCTGTGTTTTTTGAGTCGGTTATGACCGAAAAACTTTGCCGTTTTTCTTCAAAATCCGCTTGATGTTTTTTCGGGTCGAGTAATGATGTGTGTTATTGAGAGCAGCGAAACGCTGCAATTTGCGGCACCAAACCATTTTATGAAAGGCTTGATCATGAAAGCGAAATCCATTCAAATCGGAAACACCTACCACATCACTTTGGGCAGAAATGAAGTCTTGGGCGAGGTCATTGAGGCGGCGGACAAAGGCTGGAACGTTCGCCTGACCGCCAGCGGCAAGGTCATCAAGGTGAACAACAGCGACAGATTTCTCCGCAAGGCACGAACCATCGCGACAACGCAAGATGAGGCCGCTGTCGCAACGCCTGACGCCGAGATCGTCGAGACCGAAGCACAACGCCCAAAGCCGCCAAAACGCCGCAGATCGAAAACGTCGCGACCGAAAAGCCGAAAAAACACGGTGGCATCAAAGGCCAGATGAGCGGTCTCGACGCGGCGGCGATGGTGCTGGCGGAGGACAATACCGAGATGAACGTCCGGCAGATCGCCGAGGCCGCCATCGCTCGCGGCTACTGGGCACCGGACGGAGCCACTCCGTCCGCGACGATTGCATCAGCAATCATCCGAGAAATTCGAAGCAAAGGTGAACAATCGCGATTCCTCAAGGTTGGCAAGGGCTTGTTCTGTGCGACAAACGTCACGAACGATTGAGTTACCAAAAACCATCCTCTGGGTTCCATTCAGGATTCTCGACGCCACTTTGACCGGTGGCGTTTTTCAATTGCTGTAACTTTTCGTCGAGATAAACATCGAACGCCATCTGGTCGTCGGGGTGGCGTGGCGAGTCGCTGCTCCAGGGCAAATAAATCTCCGAAGCCGGGCCACGCATATTGCCTTTGGTTGCCATGACCACGCACCACATCGGCAACGCCTGCGTGACATTAACGCGATATTCGAGTTCCGAGGCCGTGTACACCAGCGTTTGATCCGGCTCGCGGTCGTGAGGCACGACGGCCGAATGGAGCTGCCGCTCCGTTGCCGACAACCCGCTTCCGTTTGTCGCTGGTATCTGTGAGCGGAACAACGTGAAGCGGTCCAATGGAGGCTGAAAGCTATCGGGGTGCAGCGTCCTCACGCTGCCGAACCAGAGGCCGAATGTGACGCCGTCGAAGCCGGTCTCTGAATCCCATAAAATGCGAGTGATACCGTTCTCAATTTCACTGCGAAGGTTCAAGATTGGCGGCAGACCAAGGGTCGGTTCTTCACCCGAACGAATCGTAACGTTGCGAACCACGCGATCTATGGCATTTTGCCAAAACAGCGACGAATACAGCAGCGTCACTTCGTAATCGCCGTCGGGCAGATCAATGTCAGTGATCGATTTTTCAACGGCATCATATTCAATGAAGCCGAGGCAACGCACGGGCGTTGCATCCCGGTTATCTCCCGGCACCTTCGGTGCGGTCGATATTGATGGCCGACCATGCACAGCATCGGGAGGCAACTGCGGTGCAGCAGCATGCTGCCGCAACAGAATCCGCCAGCCCGATTGCACGAAGGCCTGCCTGTGAACGGGAACCGCTGCGGAAATCACATCGAAGGCGTCGAACCGACCAGGGATTTTTGCCATCCATTCCTGCGGAATCGCATGAAACCGGTTCGTGACCCGTGACCGTGTATTGCTTTGGGTGTCGAAGCGACCCGGCACTCCGGTTTCGAGCATCTTCTTGACATACGCATCGAACCGATTATAAATGAACTGTGGAACGATTCGATAAGCGTCAAAACGCGAAACAACGGCGGTTCGCCCGATGGCCGGCGAATCAAACCGAATGGGAATACACGCCGCGTTATCGGGATAATCCCGTAAGGCATCGCGAAGGCCGGGGATGAGTTCACGCAAGGTCGGTGTCGCGTCGAAGCGCATGTTCACCGACGTTTGGTCGCCATGTGTGGTACTGTCGAAACGAACGCCAAGCCCGACCTGATATTTGCAATCGATGTCGAATCGACCGTAAAACGCGGCATTGCGATCATCCATGACGGCATCAAGTTGCACGGCCAACTTGTCGCGAAGCATGGGATTGCAATCGAAACGTGACGTGATGGAAGCGATAATTGACATTTGTTTCCTCGTTTTCAGTTCAGTATTATGTTACTGACCATCACGCAACGAATTTCATTATTGCGTTATATTTTGATAATTGTTATGCTTCGGTATGCGAACCACAACATCATCCTTATCGTCAACGGCAAAACGGATACTCGTCGGTGAACTTCTCGAAAAAGGATACTCCGTAGAAGAAATTATGGACATCACCGGCGTTACCGAACACACCGTCTATAACTGGAAACGCAAAATCAAACAAGGCGGCATTGATGCCCTGAACGTTAAAAATCACGGTGGTGCGCTGCCAAAGTTAAACGAACTGCAAACCGAAGAACTCAAGACCATTCTGCAAACCGGTGCAATCGCCTACGGCTTTCAAAATGACCGCTGGTGTGCTAAACAAATCGCGCAAGTCATCAAAGAAAAGTTCAACGTTGAATACCATCACAGGTACATTCCGCGATTGATGCAACGTCTCGGATACTCTTATCAAAAGCCGACCACGCAGTCGCAAAAGCGGTCGCAGGAAAAAATTGAGCATTGGCGGAAATACACTTTGCGTAAAATAAAAAAAAGGCAAAAGATGACGGCTTGAGGGTTATTTTTCAGGACGAAACGGGTTTTAACTTTTTGCCGAATGTCTGCAAGACGTGGTCGCTGCTCGGACAAACGCCGATTCTTAAAGAGCCGTTGAAGCGGAAGAGTCATTCGGCAATCGGCGGTTTCGTAAGAAGGTATTGATTGTTTGGGACAATTTGCCTGCGCATCAGTCGGCGATGTTATACTTTGAGAAGTTTTATCCTGACTGGTTTGAGTTTGAACCTCTTCCTGCTTATTCGCCTCAGTTAAATCCGGTGGAGGGAGTATGGAGTGTGATGAAGTGCAGCAAGTTGGCTAATCGGGTGTTTGAGAAGACGGATGACTTGATTGCTGCTGCAACGCAAGCGGCAAATGAAGTCAATCAAGAAAAAGTATTGATGAAAGGACTCTTCAACCACGCAAAAATAAAATTACTGTAATACGTTGGGTGAATGTCAGTAAGCTCCACATAATCAGAACCAGCACACGTTCAAGTCACCTATCCTGCCCCAGAGTTGACGGACAGTGTCGAGATTATCATACTGAATAGAGAAGGAGACATTGTCATGCCGAAAGAAACGAAAAAGACCTATTCCCCGGAATTTCGTGAAAAGGCCGTCAATCTGGTCACAGATATCGGTTACACACCGGGCCAAGTTGCCACGAAACTCTGTTGTACCAAAGAATCCGTCAAACGCTGGGTCGCCGCACAGTCCCAGGTTGATCCGGAAACATCCGCCCGCATGGAACTCGGTGAAGACGAAAACAAACGTCTGCGAAAAGAAAACGCCCGACTCAAGATGGAGGTTGAAATCCTAAAAAAAGCGACGGCGTACTTCGCGAAGGAAACGATGTAAAAACCGTTCTCGTGAAGTACGCCTGGATTGAAGAGCATCGCTGCACTTGGCCGATTACAGTGATGTGTGATGTTTTGAAAGTATCCCGGAGCGGATACTACGCCTTGCGTTTGAGCCAGGCGTAGT
>BNUO01000092.1 GCA_025997415.1 Campylobacterota bacterium | reverse complement strand
TTAAAACCGAACCTGTCGGATTATTTGGGCTATTTAAGATCACCAGATCACAATTTTTTAGTCTTGGATCGTCGATGTCAGGCTTAAAATGGCGATCTTGGGCTAGATCGAGTAGAATCTGTTTTGCACGGCAGGCTTTTACCGCGCCTTCGTATATTTGATAAAATGGATTTGGGTGCGCAATAGTGGGATTTGATTGATCAAAAAGCAGCGATTGCGGAAAATTAAATAGCGCCTCTCTAGTGCCAAGCGTTGGCAAAATCTGATCGTCTCTAAGCGAAACGCAAAATCTTGTTTGCACAAACTTGATCTGCATCTCTTTAAGCTTTGGTACGCCCGCACTTGCGGGATATTTGCTAAACAGAGCGGCGTGTGCATTCAGAACATCAATGATCGGCTGCGGCGTGGCAAATTGCGGCTCACCGATCGAAAGATTGATCAGTTCTTTTTTGGGCGTTAGTCCGCCAATCAGATTTCGCAATTTTTCAAACGGATATGGTTCAAATTGGATACTCATTTATTCCTTTCAAGGTAAACTCCGCACTCAATATGATGCGTATATGGAAACTGATCAAATATCGCAGCGTGCGTGATATAGTGTGTTTGTGTCAATGTTTGCAGATTTTCTGCAAGTGAAATTGGATTGCAAGAGATATAGATAATGCTATCGATCTGCGAAATGATCTCTAACGAACCTAGATCAAGTCCTGCGCGGGGTGGATCGACCAGCGCGGTTTTGAAATGATAGCTATCTAAATCAATCTCTTTTAGTCGATTGAACTCTCGCACTTTGCGGAGCGCGTCTGAAAATTCGTTTGCATTCATTCGCACAAATGATATATTTTTACTATGATTATTTTCGGCATTGGTTTTTGCAATCACAATCGCATTTTTGTTCTGCTCAATCGCAACAACGCGATCGCTCTGTTTTGAAACAGGAATGGTAAAGTTGCCATTTCCGCAGTACAGCTCCAAAAAATCGCCTCTGCTCTTTGCCGCCATATTCGTTACCCAGCCGATCATTTGGGCATTAACGCCGCCGTTTGGCTGCGTGAAACTTGCAAAAGATTGAATAAAACTATACCGATCGCCGCCGACAAATACTGTTTCATTGATATACTCATTTCCTATAACAATCTTTTGTTTTTTGCTTCGTCCGATCACCGATATATGGTAACGATCGGCAAGCTGCTGCGCTAAATTAACCCATTCATCGTCGATCGCTCTGTGGTAGATCAAAATCAGTATGAAATCAGCGCCATCGGTTGATGATAAAAAGTCAATTTCAAAAAGCGATCGCGATATACTGCGTTCGTCCAAAAATGCCAGAACTCCACCGATCATTTCATTGAATCTCTTGTGCATTGCGGGGCAGTGGCTAACTGCAACCAGCCCGTTTTTCTTGAACATTGCCAGCGTGAGTCCGCCACTCTCTTCGTGCCAAACTCTAAACTCGCCGCGATTTCGATAATGGCTTTTTGCCGAAGTAAAAACTTCTATATCTTTAACGCCAAACGGCTCAAATTGCGCTAAAAAATCTCGCTTTTTGATCGCAAGCTGATCGTTGTATTCTAACGGCAGCGTGCACGATCCGCACTCGCCAAACCATTCGCAATTCATCTAAAACTCTGCACGACAGAACCGATGATCAGATTCCAACCATCAACCATAATAAATAGTATAATTTTGAACGGAAGACTGATCATCACAGGCGGCAACATCATCATACCCATTGCCATTAGCACAGAACTGACCACCATATCAATCACCAAAAACGGCAGATAGAGCAAAAATCCGATCTCGAATGCGGTTTTGAGTTCGCTAATCATAAATGCGGGCAGCAAGATAGCCAAACTTAGATCGGCTTCGCTTTGGATATTTCCTTCGCCGCGAATCCGCAAAAACAGCGCAAGATCTTTTTCTCGCGTGTTTCGCAGCATAAAATCTTCAAACGGCGCGATCGCACGATCAAACGCCTCCGCATATCCAATTTCCTCATTCATATATGGCACGATCCCCGTTTCCCACGCCTGATTTAACGCCGGTTCCATGATGAAAAATGTGAGAATTAACGCCATAGAAACGAGTATCTGATTGGGCGGCATCTGCTGTGTGCCCAGCGCCTGCCGCAAAAATCCAAACACGATCAAAAGCCGCGTAAAACTCGTCATCATCATGACAAGCGATGGCGCAAGCACCAGTACGGTCAAAATAATGACGATATTCAAAGTCTGTACAAGCTGTGTCGGATTTTCGGGCGCGTTGATCCGCAGATCGACCGTCGGCAACTGCAACACATCTGCGGCAAATGCGGCGGCGGCAAGAGCACCGAAAACAAAAACGATCCGCGCCATCAACCGCACTTATCGACCATTTCGCGGCAGATCAAGCACGCTCTTGGGCGCTTTGCCCTCACTCGATTTGTCCTTGCCCAAAAAGTGAATCTCAACGCGGCGATTTCGCGCCCTGCCTTGCGCCGTGTCATTCGTGGCGATCGGCTGAAAATTGGAGTATCCCGCCGCGCTAAGCCGCTGGGGACTAATGCCATTGACGATCAGTTGCTTGACAACCGAAACCGCCCGCGCAGTCGAAAGCGACCAGCCATCGACAAATGCCGCGCTGCCCAACGCTTCTTGATTGTCCGAATGCCCGCGCACAACGATCTCCAAATCCTTCGGCATACCGGCTGTGAGCATTGCGATCCGCTTGAGCAGCAAGATCGCGTCGTTACTGATGATCTTGTCGCTTCCCTCACGAAAGAGTAGCGAGGCTGGAAGCTGGATTATAAACCCTTCGATCGCCTCTTTAACTTGGATTGTCTCCTCGCCGCCCTGCCGCCTGATGATCTCGTTAAACTCCGAGATCGTTACCGTAACGCGATTGACCGTCTCGTCGGTTTCGGACTGATTGACGATCGGCGTAGCAAGCTGCATTCGCTCTCTGGAGACCTCGCTCTGTGTGCCGCCTTCAAGCACGCTCAACGCGCCCACAAGCGAGCCGATCGCCTCATTGACCTTTTTGGCATCGATCGTACTCATTGAGAGCAGCAAGATAAAAAACACGAGCAACAGGCTCATCATATCGCCAAACTGCACGACCCATCTTGGCACGCACTTTGGGCAATCCTCCGTTTTTTTCTTCGCCATTAGTTACTCAAACTGGCTAATGCGCTCGCCGGGCGGCAGGAATCCAAGCAGTTTCTGCTCCAGCGTTCTGGGGTTATCGCCCGCTTGGATCGACATAATCCCTTCGATGATCAGGTTACGAACCATCACCTCGTCGTTATTGCGGATCATCAGTATGTTTGCCATAGGCGATGCAATCACATTTCCAAACACCGCGCCATAAAGCGTCGTGATGATCGCCACCGCCATCGCAGGACCGATCGCGCTTGGGTCAGACATATTCAGCAGCATCGCCACAAGTCCGATCAGCGTTCCGATCATTCCGTAACTGCCCGCCAGACCCGAAAACTGATCAAGAATCGCCGCATAACCTTTGTGGCGGTTGCTCGATTCGTCAGTTTCCAGCTCCAAAAGCGAGCGGATCACATCTGGCTCATTGCCATCGACCGCCATCGCCAGCCCTTTTTTCAAAAAGAGATTCTCCTCTTGATTGACGGGCGCTTCCAGAGCCAAAATCCCATCGCGCCTTGCGACGGTTGAGTAATCGACCAGCTTGCGAACCAGCGAGGGAATGTCGAAAGTTTGTGGTTTGAAGATAATCGTTACCACCTTGCCGACTTTTTTGAGCTGCTCCATCTTGAAGCTGATGAGAGTTGAGGAGAGCGCTCCTCCAATCACAATAATAAGCGAGGGGACATCGATATACGGACCGATCCCCACGCCCAACATAATCGCGTATGCCAAACACGCGATGACCATCACCGATCCAACAATCGAACCTAAATCCATTGTACCTGCCCAAGCGAAATAAAGTAGAGCATTCTAATTCACACCGTGTTAAGATGTGGTTAAACATCACATTTTTGGACTCTAAATGCCTCAAAGTGTATCAGTTATTGTCCTTGCGGCGGGCGCGGGCACTCGGATGAAGTCCGCTTTGCCCAAAGTTTTGCACACTTTAAGCGGTCGCGCGATGATCGACTACCCCGTTATGGCGGCGCTTGCGGTCAGCGATGATGTGCAGGTTGTGCTCTTTCACGAGGCTGAACGGCTTGAAGCGCACATCAACGAAGAGTTTCCGCTTGCGAAGTGCGTTCGTCAAGATCACCTGCGGTTTCCGGGCACGGGCGGCGCGGTTATGGCGGCTGCGCCAAAGCACGATCGGATCGTGGTGCTAAACGGCGATATGCCGCTGATTGACGCCGGTTTTGTGCGCAGCCTCGCTGCCGGCAGAGCCGATGCAACGCTCGCCGTGTTTATTTCGCCAAATCCGACAGGCTACGGGCGCGTTGTGATCAAAAAAGATCGCGTACTAAGAATCGTCGAAGAAAAAGACGCGGACGCCGAAACGAAAGCGATCAACACGATCAACGGCGGCGCGTACGCATTTTCCGCTCATTTTTTGCGCGAAAATCTACCGAAACTCACCAACCAAAATGCGCAAAATGAGTTTTATATCACCGATCTAATCGCTCTTGCAAACGAAAGCGGACGAGAGGTTAGCGCCGTCTGGGGCGATAGCGAGATTTTGATGGGAGTTAATAGCAAAGCAGAACTTGCGATCGCAGAAAATATCCACCAAGCGCGACTGAAAGAATCATTGATGATCAGAGGCGTTTTAATGCGCCTGCCCGAAACGATTTTCATCGACGCAAATGCGACATTTGAAGGCGAATGCGTAGTCGAAAATGGTGTTGTTGTACTGGGCAAAAGCCGCGTAACGCGATCAACGATCAAAGCGCACAGCGTGATTGAAGATAGTATCGTAACCGACAGCGATGTCGGACCGTTTGCACATCTGCGACCAAACTGTGAGATCAGCAATACACACATCGGTAATTTTGTCGAAACAAAAAAAGCGAGATTAAACGGCGTAAAAGCGGGACATTTGAGCTATCTGGGCGATGTAGAAATTGACGAAGGAACTAACATAGGCGCGGGAACGATCACCTGCAATTATGATGGCAAAAACAAACACAAAACGGTTATCGGAAAAAATGTTTTTATCGGTTCGGACACGCAGTTAGTCGCGCCCGTAACTATTCCCGATAATGTACTCATTGGCGCGGGTACAACCGTAACGAAAAATCCAAATGAAGGCGATCTGGTATTGTCTCGTTCGCCGCAGAAATCCTTTGCGGGATTTTTTGCAAGATTTTTTGGTAAAAAACCGTGAAACTGTTGCAAAATCGCCGCATAGCGCTGGGTGTAACGGGTAGCATTAGTGCCTACAAAGCGGCATATTTAGCGAGGCTTTTGATCAAAGCTGGAGCAGTTGTGCGTGTTGTAATGACCCCCGCCGCCGAAAGATTTATTGGCGCTGTTACATTTGAAGCGATCACCGGCGCTGGCGTTTTGACCAACTCAAGCGAAAGCTGGGCGAATGAAAACAACCATATTGCGCTGGGAAAATGGGCTGAAGTGCTTGCGATCGCTCCCGCGTCGGCAAACACGATCGCCAAACTCGCAAGCGGCATCGCGGATAATCTACTGCTCCAAGTTGCGTTAGCGTGCCGTGCGCCCAAACTCATCGCACCCGCCGCAAATAGCGCAATGATCGAAAACAGCGCGATCGTAAAAGCGCTGAAAACGCTCATGGCAAGCGGCTGGAGCGTGATCGGCGATGAAGGCGAACTTGTCTGCGGCGAGTGTGGCGTTGGCAGACTTGCAGAGCCTGAAACGATTGTTTTTGAGATCGCGCGCCTATTGGCACAGCAGGATTTTTGGGCGGATCGCACCGTACTAATCACGGGCGGCGGCACGCACGAACCGATCGACGCTGTGCGATCGATTGGCAACAAAAGCAGCGGCAAAATGGCGATTGCATTAGCCAAAGCAGCATATTGTTTAGGCGCAAAAACGACGCTGGTTGGAAGCGTAAGTGATCCGTTTCTGCCCGTCCGATTTTACGAAGCAAAAAGCGCGGAAGAGATGTTGAGCGTTTTAAGCAGTTTGATCGAAAGTTTGCCAGTCAATAACGGTAAAAAACCTGTTTTAATTATGGCTGCCGCTATAAGCGACTATCGCGTAGAAAATCCCTCTGCTACAAAACGAAAAAAAAGCGAGATTGGCGATCGGTGGAATCTACAACTTGTC
>BNUO01000091.1 GCA_025997415.1 Campylobacterota bacterium | reverse complement strand
TTGAACGATTTAATGAAGGCATAGCTTGGACGCGCACCACTAGCATGGGGCAAACAGACGACTTTGCAATGCTCAAAGTTCTGAAAGCCGACATTGAGTCGTTTGTCATAAAACTTAACTAGGGGATTGTCGTCAATCGGAACGATCTTTCCCATGATCTCCTGAAAAGGCTTGAGCACGCTCTCCTCTTGTAAAACTTCGATCATGTCTGAACCAAAGAACAGAATCAGACGGGGTTTAAGCGCTTCAATGTGTTTGATAAAATTCTTGGTCTGATCGCGCAATTTCTTTTTGCGGTTTCCTTCCATATGGTGATTGCAATCATCGATCCAGTTTGTCTGGACAATGGTTTTCTCAAAAGGCTCTTTTTTCTCGCTAAGCAGATGCCCCCATAATTCAAACCATTTTTTAATGTTCCGATCGAAACGCCAAGTTTTCGCTATCTCACCATAAAATTCGACTTTGTTGGAAAAGATAGCGTTGTTTTTGCTCATGTCCCACTTGACAGCCCCGTGTTTCGCCTCGTATTCCTGATCTTTTTTCGAGTTGCCCCATTCATAACCGCAGATCATAATGCCTTCTTTATCGTTGTATCCTTCAAACAACCCCGTTGCTCGATTTAGCTCTTTCCTCTTTTGCTCGATCGTCATTTCTGCCCCCATTGTTTGTATCCTCCCGATTTAGATTCGCAATAATCATATATCTGCCCTTAAACGATGGTTAAGATATTTTCAAAACAATGCTGCACGCTCTCGATCTGCGTCCAAATCTGACATAGTTGCTGGTTAGAGTGTCGGTTATACCACACAAGGAGCGTGGAAATGAAAACCACCGGCGGCAACAACGCGGCATTTGAAGCGACATATAAACGCGGCAAAGACGCTTTCGATCAAGGCAATTACGAGGAGGCGATCGCGCTATTTACACAAGCGATCGAGATCGATCCCAATAATGCAGATGCTTATTTATTTCGCGGTATTTCGTATGGTGCGCTGGGCGATCACCCGAAAGCAATAGCGGATTATACGCGGGCGATCGAGATCGATCCAAGCGATGTAAGGGCTTATAACAAACGCGGCGAGTCATATTCCGAACTTGACGATTATGTAAAGGAGATCGCGGACTGGACGCGGGTGATCGCGATCGATCCCGGCGACGCGAAGGTTTATAGGAAACGCGCAGTTTCGTATGCGCTGCTTGGCGATCTCAAAAATGCAACGAAAGACGCTCGCAAAGCGTGCGAACTTGGCGATTGCGCTCTGTTTAAGTTGATGGAAGAAAACGGACATATTTGTGATTAACGCTGATTCATTAAGGTTGGATTTCTATAATCAGCGATTGGGATCAGTGTATCTTTACACGCTAGAGGAGTTTATATGAAGCGCCTAACGCCTTCGCCGCGCCGCAAGCAAGCAAGCAAGCAAGCAAGCAAAAATTATTTTATCAAACTAAGTATTTTAGCACAACTTTCCTTAAACCAGCACACCGATCGACTAACGCCGCGCAGTTGTTTCTACACCTGAAAAAAGGAGGAACAATGCCATAGTATGTACTTATCGTGAGGGTTAATTTTCAAGTTGGCGTTAAGCCTAATGCGCTTCGTGCGATAACAACAAAAAAGGAAAAACAATGGCAGAGCTAAACATAGCAACAGGATTGTTCAAAGGATACAACGACAAAGAGGGCATTATGGTCTGCGGGTATGAATGGGGCAAACCGGAAGAGGATCTGGAACAAGATAGCAAAAACGATTCTCCCCCTCCACAGGATTCAAGCGAACGCACTTTCTATGATAATTCGGAGTATAAGTTCGGTGCGCGAATTGTCAAATGGTTTGAATTGTGGGGGCATCCACTCAAGAAGGGAGAGGCATTTGACAAAACCATTGTCCAGACAAACTGGACAGATGATTGCAATCACCATATAGAGGGTGATATCAAGCAGAAATTGCGCGATCAGACCAAGAATTTTCTTGAGCACATTGAAGCGCTTAAACCCCGCTTGATTTTGTTCTTTGGTTCAGAGCAGATCGAGGTATTACAGGAGGAGAGCGTGCTCAAGCCTTTTCAGGAGATTGTAGGAAAGATCGTTGCGATCGACGGTCAGCCTCTGGTTATTAAACAGAAAGAGTTTGATGGCACACAATTCAAAGTAGGTTTTCAGAACTTTGAGCGTTGCAAGATCGTGAGCTTGCCCCATGCTAGTGGTGCGCGTGTAAGCTATGCCTACATTGAGTTGTTCAAAGAGGAAATTGGCAGTCTGATACAGGAAGTCAAAAGCCTTAAACACATCTAATTTCAATTCGCGTCAAGATCGACATTTTGGCGCGAATGCAAAACAAGAAAAGCGTTGCATAAACTGCCAAACTCTTTGTAACTTCGATAATCACATATTTGCCCTCGATCTGCGTCCATATCTGACAGAGTTGCTGGTTAGAGTGTCGGTTATTTCAGCACTAGGAGCACACAATGCGAGAGATTTCCATAGCTATGTTTGAGTATCCATACACCCCCCTTTGGGCTAACGGAGAGAGCCTGATTACCGTTATAGGCGATGGAACTGCATCGCAATACAAGGGCGTTGTACAGATGTGTTCAGGATATGCCAAAGGTGCAAATGCCATTTGCGATGCGCAAGAGAAAGCAACCCGATCACTACGCGTGAAATCGTGGTCGATCAAAGAGGCAAAGGGGGTGTTGATCAACTTTCAAATCCACTCCGACTATCCGCTCACGCGAATTCAAAACGAACTCAAACGGATCTCCAATAGCTGCGATTATGATGATGATGCCGATGTGATCTGCGGAATGACATTCGACGGCACACTTGAACCAGACGAAGCGATCGTAACCTTGCTGGTAATAGGAATGGAGCAAAAATGACAGATTTTATCTATCAAAATACGCACGAAGATGACGCGGTTTTATTTGAAACTTTATGCGAAAAAATGCTGGAAAAGCGTTTAGAACATATCGATCAAAAAGATCATCAGATATATAGAGATCGTCTGAAATATGAGATCGAAGTTATAACAAAGATGAACTTCGCAGGCTATATGCTCATCGTGTGGGATTTTGTCAAAAAAGCAAAAGAGTTAAAGATTCCGACTGGAACTGGGCGAGGTAGTGTAGCGGGATCACTCGCGGCATTTGCGCTGGAAATTACAAAGGTCGATCCGATCAAATACAATCTGCTTTTTGAGCGGTTTTTGAACCCTGAGCGCGTGTCGATACCAGTTATTGATATAGATATTTGCCAAGCGCGGGGCGGCGAAATTATAGACTATCTCGTCAGCCGATATGGACGCGAGTTTAACCTGATTATAGACTATGTGGTCAGCCGAGATGAACACGAGTTTAACTTGGTGGGGTTGGACACACTCACCACGATCGATCACGCGCTAAAACTCATCGCTGCAAATGGTAAAACTATCGATTTTGACACGATGAATATGGACGATAGCGGCGTATTTGAGATGATCAGTGCAGGCAAAACGGAAGGCGTATTTTATCTTGAAGACGAGGAGTTGCAAGAACTCAGCCGAACTATAAAACCACGCTGTTTTGAAGACCTTGTTGCAATGATCGCGCTGTATCGTCCGGGTCCGCTTGAAATCGGAATGGTTGATGATTTTATCGATCGCAAAAATGGACGCACCGAAATAGCTTATATATTGCCCGAACTTGAGCCAATTCTCGCTCCCACCTACGGCGTAATTGCCTATCAAGAACAGGTAATACAGATATTGCATACTTTCGGCGGTTTTTCGCTGAGCAAAGCGGACTTGGTGCGCCGCGCAATGGGCAAAAATCGCAAAAGCGAAATGGACAAAATGCGTATGGAGTTTGCCGAAGGTGCAATATCCAAAGGACACGATCGACACAAAGCGAGCGAACTATTTGATCTGCTCTACAAGTTCGTGGGCTATGGATTTGATAGATCACACGCCGTAGCCTATGCAATGATCACCTATCGAACCGCGTACTTAAAACACTACTACCCCGCCGAGTTTATGTCGACACTTAATTAGAAGATCGGGAGCTAGAGATGGAAACCAGCGACAATAACACGGTATTTGACGCGGCATTTGATCGCGGTATGGATGCTTTCAATCAGGGCAATTACGAAGAAGCAGTCGCGCTATTTACGCAGCCGATCACGATCGAGCCAAGCAATGCAAAGGCTTATTGCAGACGCGAAAATCATTTGCAGGCGATCGCGGACTACACGCAGGCGATCAAGCTCAATCCAAACGATGCAAGCTCTTATGTTGATCGCGGCGTGTCGTATGCCAATTTTGGCGATCGCTCAAAAGCGATCGAAGACTTAACGCGAGCGATAGAGATTGATCCGAATAATGAATATGCTTATTACGAGTGCGGCAGATTGTATGACGAACTTCGCGATCACGCAAAAGCGATCGAGGACTTTACACAAACGATCAAGTTCTGTCCAAACCTTGCAGGTGTTTATCACGCACGCGGCAGAGCGTCCGCCGCACTTGGCGATCACACAAAAGCGATAGAAGACTATACACGGGCAATCGAGATCGATCCAAGCTATATAGAGGCTTATAAGTTTCGTGGTCTTTCGTATCTCTCGCTTGGCGATCGTCCAAAAGCGATTGAGGAATGGACGCAAGTGATTGAAATTGATACGAACGATAAAGATGCTTATTACGCTCGCGGCAGTATGTATGAAATACGCGGAGAGTACTCAAAAGCGATCGAGGACTTAACGCGAGTAATCGAGATCGATCCAAACTATGCATGGGCTTATTGCACGCGCGGCAAATCATATCTCGCGCTTGACGATCCCAAAAATGCAACGCTCGACGCTCGCAAAGCGTGCGAACTTGGCGATTGCGGTTTGTTGGAGAAGATGAAAGAACAAGGCAAAATTTGCGACTAATTGTCATTCTGGGGCGCACCCACCTTGCCATTCTGGGGGGGGTGAAGAATCTAACACAGATGTTTCGCTTCGCTCAACATGACAGGGAATGCGTTGTCATTCTGAGGGGCGGAGTAACGAAGAATCTAAAAGCGAACACAGATGTTTCGCTATCGCTCAACATGACAGAGGGGGCGTTACACCACCTCGACATGCCACGGCTCAAAATAGACACCAAACGGGTTGCCGCGCGGATAACGGATAGCGACATAGCCTAGCTGGGTCAGCAGTTCATACTCGTGCGTCTGCTCAAAATCCTGCGTGAAATTGCGCTCGCCGTAGCCCACCTTGCCCACATCAAAATCGCCAATTCCGTGATAGGAGTAGCCCGCAGGCGCAAGCGAACGCGACGCTTCCGAGTAGTTGCCGCCGCATTCGATCGTCTTACTCAAAAACAGTTGCAACTGTTTGGGGATACCGCGCACGCCGCTTGTGAGCGTGATCGACTCGCCAATGTCCTTTTTGACCTGGTCATAAACCTCCGCCGATTGCCCTTTGTAGAGGTAGTGCCCCGAATACGGCACTTTGAAAACTGTCTTCGGATCGACTGTTTCGGTTAGTTTTTCGGAGACCTTACGCCCGAAAAATCCGTAATCTTTCGCGTCGCGGTAGAAAAGCGCCTCGATGTAATCCAGCTCTTCGCTGGTGAATTTGCCCACCTTCGACGCGCTCGCCGCCACGCTTCGCATCGCGTCAAAGCCAATGGTGTTGAAGTGTCCGTAGCCGATATGTGCCGAAACGCGATTGAGTCGCGCCCCTACCGATCGCAGCAACTTCATCTCATCTTCAGCGGCAACGATCGGCTTCGGTGCGTTCGCAAGCGGCTCGGTCGTTAGATGATCCTTTGGTTCGTTCAAGCCGATCCCGTCTTCCATCACAGGAGCGTTCGCCTCCGCGACTTCGGCAGTTTCAGCCGCCGCATGATCGCTCTTTTTTGCGCCGCCGCAACCCACAAGCAGAGTCGCCACAACGGTAATCGCACGGTTTAGAAACTTGCGCCTATGCACCCTCTAACCTCGTTTATAAATCTTTTCATAATTGTATAAATGCAAACTTTAGGACAGCCGATCTTTAAGCGTCTGTACGCGCCGTTTTGCCTCGTCAAGCCCCAAAATCGCCAGCGCGTCGCTCAAGTTCGCCCCCTGCGCCGCCCCAAAGAGCGCAAGCCGCAACGGTTTTGCAAGCTGTGGCATTTTGACACCCTTTGCCTGCAAAAAGTGGTCGATCCCCACTTGAAAATCGCTCGCCTGTTTGCAAAAACCCATATGTGGGTGGTTCACAAACTCCGCGACAAGCTGGACAGCTTCAGGAGTAGCCAGCTTTAGATCGGCTTCTTGGTAGTTCGTTGGAGTCTCCAAAAACTTGCGCGCACTC
>BNUO01000090.1 GCA_025997415.1 Campylobacterota bacterium | reverse complement strand
GGTTGCGCGAACGCTTTATGATTTGCACTTTCCTAACAACGCCGTGCCAGCGCACAATGAGCGCACAATTCACGCGCTCAAATACGCCGAGATCTACCTGTTTTTGCAGACGCTCGCATCCAAGCGCAGCAGCTTTTTGGCAACAGTTTCGTTCGCCGCCGATCCCGCGCCGTTTATCGAGTCGTTGCCGTTTAAGCTAAGCGTTGATCAGACGGCGGCGATCGCGGTTTCTCGGCGCGATCTGGCGCAAAAAACGCAGGCAAAGCGGCTGATCGTGGGCGATGTGGGGTGCGGCAAAACGCTGGTGATGATGGCGATCGCGTTTATGGCGGGCAGTCGCAAGAGCGCGATGATGGCGCCGACTTCGCTGCTGGCAAATCAGCTTTTTGAAGAGGCTGAGCGGTTTTTGGGCAGCAAACTGACGATCGCACTGGTTACGCAGGCGCACGGCGCAGACGATGCGGCGCTCTTAAAAGCCGATCTGATCATCGGCACACACGCTCTGCTCTACCGCGTACTGCCGCCGCTTGCGGTTGTGATGATCGACGAACAGCACCGTTTTGGCGCAGCGCAGCGCAAAAAACTTGCCGACCTTGGCGCAAACGACGGCGCAAAACCGCACTTTTTTCAGTTTTCGGCAACGCCGATTCCGCGCACGCTGGCGATGATCCAGAGTGCGCTGCTGGAGATCACGCCCATTCATTCAATGCCGTTTAAGAAGCAGATTGAGACGATGGTCATTGGCAGGGGCGACTTTGCGCGGCTCGTCCAACACATCAAAGAGCAGATCGCCGCGAACAATCAGATCATCATCGTCTATCCGCATATTGATATGAGTGAAACGAGCAGCTATCAGAGTTTGCAGCAGGCGCGCGGCTACTGGGAGAGCAGGTTTGAGCGCGTTTTTGTTACGCACGGCAAGGACAGCGAAAAAGAATCGACGCTTTTGGAGTTTCGTGAGCGCGGCACGATTTTGCTTGCTACAACGGTTGTGGAGGTTGGTATCAGTCTGCCGCGTTTAACGACGATCGTCATTGTCGGCGCGGAGCGGCTGGGGCTGGCGACGCTTCACCAGTTGCGCGGGCGCGTGGGGCGAATGGGGCAGAAAAGCTGGTGTTTTTTCTACACCAACCACCCGCAAAACGATCGGTTGCAAACTCTAGCGCAAACGATCGACGGCTTTGCGGTTGCCGAGCTTGATCTGCAAACCAGAAGCGGAGGCGATCTGCTCGAAGGCGTGATTCAGAGCGGAATGGCGTTTAACTACTTTGATCCCGCAACGGACGAAGCGGTGTTAAGAGAGGTGAAAGCGGCGGACAAAGCGCGGACAGCAACGCCGCCCGCAGAAAAACAGTCCGCTTAAAATCAGTTTTTGGCAGCGGTTTCTTTGACGGTGCGAATCTCTTTGATCCGTGCCGCTTTGCCGCGCAGGTTGCGTAGATAGTAGAGTTTTGCGCGTGCAACTTTGCCGCGTCGGAGTACATCGATCGTCTCCAAGCTCTCTGCGTAAAGTGGGAAAATCCGCTCTACGCCGACATTGTTTGCGCCGATCTTGCGGACGGTAAAGGTCTTGTTTGCGCCCTCGCCGCGAATGCTAATGCAAACGCCTTCAAAGCTCTGTACGCGGGTTTTTTCACCCTCTTTGATACGAATGCCAATGCGGATCGTATCGCCCGCACCGAAATCGGGAACTTTTTTTTCTGCGATCTGCGCCTGCTCAAACGCTTCAATATAACGGTTTCTCATGTCTAGTCCTTTTGCCTGTAAAAAAGAGGGCGCATTCTAGCGTGTGAAGCTTAAATGTCGTTACTCCGAGTCATTCTGAAGGGCGCAACGGCTGAAGAATATGTGTTTGCTTTTGGAATCTTCAGCTTCGCTTCAGAACGACACACCCCGTCATACTGAGGCGAAGCGGAACTTTTGTGTTAGATTCTTCTTCGCTCCGTCTTGTCGTGATTTTCTCTAGGTTACCGGTGCGCACAAGGATAAGCTGCCGCTTCACGGTTTTGCCGTCTTTGTCCTTCACGCGTTTGCCATATTTCTTGAGCTTTCGCGCTTTGTAGGCTGGACTTAAATCGTGATATTTTGTGCCATCGACTGCGCTTTTTTGCTCCCTAATGCTCTCCGCCGCCGCGTTTTTGATCACATTGGCGATCTCGTGCGCTATGCCGTTAATGTCGCCCGTAGCCTTGACAAGCCCTGCGATGGTTTTTTGGAGCTTGTCTAAGCCGATAATTTCAACGCCAGCCACTTATAAGTCCTTTTTTATGTGATATAATTGCGGCAAGAAACGCTTTGTAAGTCTCAGTTGGTAGAGCGGTTTGCGGTTTATCCGCCAGCGTGTCGCGGGCTTCGATACCCGTCAAGGCGTTTCGCTTTCACTCTAAACTACCTTCTATTAGCTCATACTGTTTTCCGCTTGCCGCTGCTTCTTTGAGCGCATCGCTCGTCAAGCCCACGCCGCTTAAAAACCTGCCAAAGTCGGAGTTTGCGAGGATTGTGCCGCTTGCCACGCCGTCAATCCCTGCAATAATCGCCCCCATTTCCAAGCCCATCAGCTTGCCCGCCGCCGTTAGCCGTGCGCTCGCGTTTGCTGCTTGATCGAGGCTCATACCAGCTTTAAGCGCTCCCGGAAGGAATGTCTTAAACGACTGCGACAACTCGCCAAACGCCAATCCACTTTGCGCCGCCAATCCTGTCAGCCGCCCCATCTGCGTAGCCGCCAACGCTTGTGCGCCCGCGAGTTTGCCGCTCATTGTTGCGCTATCTACATAGCTTGCGATCGTGGCTTTAAGGGCAAGCTGGGTTTGCTCAAGGGTGGAGTTGTATTGGATACCGGCTTTTGCCGCATCAGTAATGGGTTGAATAATTGCCTTCCACGAACCAAAACCGAGCACACCTATATGCCCCATTGTTTTAATGCGCCCCGTCAATTGGTCAATGGCTATTGCCGCGTTGTCGCTTCCCGCTCGCATTTCCGACAAGCCGCTATTTACAACGGAAAGGCTGCCGTCTTGCCCGACTTTGATCTTTATTTTAAGCTCTTGTTCCATACAATGTCTCCCATGATCAACTTTGCTATTAAAGTATCGTTACAACTCCTCCTAATCACCATTTGCGGCTGGTCGTTGTTCTTTGCCTTTCTCGGCTTCCTGCGCTAACCCTCACTCCCCACCCTTTGCCTGTTTGCGCTGTTTGTCCTCAACCTCTGCCGCCGCTAAAATTGCGCTGTTTGCGAGGTATTTTGTAAGGGCGTTTTCTAGCTCACTAAACTCCATTTTTGGATATAGATTTTCCAACGCTTCCAACGCCTCGCTATATGTCGCGCTATTTGCAAAAATCTTTTCGCATTCACTAGCGATTTCGTTTTCTAGCTTCTGCGTATCCGCTTCGATCACGGCTTTGTCTAGCTCGTCTTGTGGCATCGCGACGGCGTTCCTGTCGAGATTCTTCGGCTGGGAAGCAACCTCAGAATTGTTCCTGCCACCCATGCTCCTGTACTAAAGGACGAAGTCTCTTTACCTGTTCTCTTGCAATTTGACAGGGTCGAGTGTGTTGTACTCTTTTGCACTTTCTAGTGAAAAGTGTCAACGAAATGGTTGGCGGGGACAAGAATGACGACGGATGGGCAATCTCATCAGTAACACCTTGTGTGTTTTCGACAACAAAGGCGCTTCGATTTTTTAACTAGTGCGGCTTTTCATTATCGTAGTGATAGTGTTCCAAATAAAAGCTGGCAAATCAGCCTTTGATCTATCGCTAAATATCGCAGAACACGATCTGCTTTTCTCTCCCTGAAAAACCCAAACCCATTTAATTTCTGCTTCCATTTTCCACCTCCTTAAAATTACAGACCTTATCTTTTCCCCTGCGACTGCATAACAAGGCGCGATCGGTCTGCCGCGCTAGTTTGCAATACTGTGAATGGTTTTGGTATGATCCGTGTATTACAAACGAGGCTAGGCAATGGCGAGAGGCGGAATACCACAGGATAGTGTCGGGACATTAACAGAGGAAAAGCGTGTGGCGATTTATTCGCTGGCTAACTTTGGCGTATGGCTAATGGGTTCAGGCGTGATCGCGATATTCTTTGGACAAGCAACGATCGGCGTTACATCAGTTGTCTTTGTGCTTGGATTGTCTGCCGTTGCGGCTTCAGCGGTGGTAGCTCATAGAATAAGGAGGGTTGCATAATGGAAGCTATTTTGCTCGCGGCGTTCGGAGTTGTTGCATTAACTGCGCTTGCGTTGTTTGTAACGCGGCAAGACAATGTTAAATCTCACGGCGCGTAATGGAAGCGCTTTATTTAGGAGCTGGTGGAATAGTGGCATTGGTAGCGATCGCTCTAATTTTGTTCAAATATGAACAATATGAGCAAGCGCATAGCGCGTAATCTAGCATTTGGGCAGGGACGCTCAGGTCTGTTTTATCGACTATTTTCTTTAACAAAAGTAGTCTTCGCTTGCTACTCTATTTCAGAGAAAAGAATCTGAAATATCGTTGCAGGAAGATCGTCAAGCACGGTAAAAGAGGTCGGAATAATTATGTTGAGCAAATGATTTTCAACCTCTTTGAACCCTATCTCGTTTAATATATTTCGACATATCTCTAATGCTTTCCAAATTGCTTTTCTTCTACAATATCAAACGAGATCGCGAACTCGTAAGGATTGCCGAAAATCATCTGCCAAAAATCATCTTCGCCTACCCTGACCCGATCCCCGATCCCATTAGGATCTTAATATTCGCGCATTCCGCTACTGCACAAAGATATTCGGCACAATGATCGGATACTTTTTCAGCACCCTAAATATATGCTTTTTCACGGCTTGCCGCAAGCTGTTTTCGATAATTCGCGGGCTGTTGAAATCCTCCTGTTTCAACCCCTGAATAAAGCTGTCGATCAGCGCTTCCACCTCGCGGTTAAACTTATGCTCCTGCTTCTGCGCCACAAGCCCGTATGTCATCACCTTCGGCTTCGTAGCGAGCTTGCCTGCGTGTTTATCGATCTGAATAATCAGCACGATAATCCCCTCTTTCGCCAAGTTCTGCCGATCGAAAACCACATCACTCTCAACTTCGCGGTTATTTTGATTGTCGATAAATGTTTTACCGCACTTTATACCCCGCACTTTCCGCACGCCTTTGTGAGAAATATCGATCTGTTCGCCATCTTCGATCACGCTGATATTGCGCTCCAAAATGCCGCAGCTTACCGCCGTCTCTTTGTGTTTGATCAGGTGCTGATACTCGCCATGAACAGGGATAAAATAGCGCGGTTTTGCCAGACGCAGCATCATCTTCTGCTCCTCCTGCGCCGCATGCCCGCTCACATGTATTTCGCTGAACTCCTGATATGCGATCTGCGCCCCGCTCTTTGCGATCTGATTGACCACGGTCGAAATGCTCGCCTCATTGCCCGGAATTGCCTTCGCGCTAATGACAATCGTGTCGGTCGGCTTGATGTGAATGTGGCGGTGCTCGTTTATGCTCATTCTAAACAGCGCCGCTTGGCTCTCGCCCTGCGATCCCGTCGTTACCACCAGCACCTCGTTATCGGGCATTTTTGCCACTTCGTGCGCGTCGATAAAGAGCTTCGAGTCGATCTTCACATAGTCGAGTTCCATCGCCAGATTGAGGTTTTTCTCCATCGATCGCCCGATCACCGCAACCTTGCGCCCAAACTTCTTGGCAGAGTCGATCGCCTGCGCAATTCGGTGCGTGTTGGAGCTAAATGTACTCATTATCACCCTGCCCTTCGCCTTGGCAAACAGGTCGTCAAAGGTCTTGCCCACGATCGACTCGCTCTTGGTCATTCCGACATTAAAGCTGTTCGTGCTATCGCTGAAAAGCGCCAAAACGCCCCGCTCGCCGTAGTATGCGAGGCGGTGGTAATCGGGCGGATAGCCGTCGATCGGGCTGTTGTCGAGCTTGAAATCGCCCGTGTGGATCACCGTCCCCGCCTCCGTCGTGATCGCCAGCGAGCAGGCGTCGATCACCGAGTGGGTCATATGGATCCACTCCACCTCAAAATCGCCGATCTTCACAGGCTTGCGCTTCTCCACGAAACGAAAGTAGCTCTTGTGGGCGATAATCCGATGTTCGTCAAACTTGCTGCCGATCATCGCAAGCGGCAGCGGCGTGCCGTAAAGCGGTACTTGCAGCTCCTTGAACAGGTACGGCACCGCACCGATGTGATCCTCGTGCGCGTGGGTGATGATAATGCCCTTGATCTTGTCCTTGATCGCGTGCAGGTAGCTAAAATCCGGCACCAAAATATCCACGCCGTGCATATCTGGCGTCGGAAAGCTCATTCCCGCATCGATCACGATCGCGCTATCTTCGGTCTCAAACACGGCGATATTTCCGCCGATCTGATCCAGCCCGCCGAGCGGTACAAAGCGCATTGATTTGTTCGGATCGCCGAATTTGGTGAATGCCGTCAGGCGGTTTTCCTGCGATCGCTTGTTTGCTTCGATCGAGTCGCGCATTCTGCCGAACCAACCCTCGCCGTTTTCGTCTATACCGCCCGCCAGTGGATCGCCCGATCTGTTTTTGCCGCTTCTGGAAACCGATCGC
>BNUO01000089.1 GCA_025997415.1 Campylobacterota bacterium | reverse complement strand
ACGATCGTATTCCCTATTACTGGGTCGATTACCACCTACACCGTCATCTACGATGCCAACGGCGCCGACAGCGGGTCAGTACCAACGGACGGTGTGGGGGGACAGATGTTTTTATACACTCTTACGCAGCAACTAGCGGAGTAACAAACGCCGCAGACAGCGGAACTGTTACGATCGTATTCCCTATTACTGGGTCGATTACCACCTACACCGTCATCTACGATGCCAACGGCGCCGACAGCGGGTCAGTACCAACGGACGGTGTGGGGGGACAGATGTTTTTATACACTCTTACGCCGCAGACAGCGGAACTGTTACGATCGTATTCCCTATTACTGGGTCGATTACCACCTACACCGTCATCTACGATGCCAACGGCGCCGACAGCGGGTCAGTACCAACGGATGGAAGCTCCACCTATACCACCGGGGCGAGCGTAGCCATGTCAGGTAACAGCGGAAGCCTGATTGGAGCAAGCTATGACTTCGCGGGCTGGAACACCGGCGGCGGCAGAACCGCCTACGCAGCGGAGAGCAGCTTCGCTATCAGCGCCGACACCCGCCTCTACGCCCGGTGGGGCTTAAAGACGGGTACGGTGATTGCGGCGGGACACGAGATGAACGGCAGCGAATATTTTGCCTGCTACTGGACAGACACGACCAAAATCGAGCTGCACACATCTAGGAGCAACGCCATCGGCATCTTCGTGGTGGAGTAACGGCGTAGTGGTGGGATTGAGTAAGGGAAACGCAAAAAAATGACAAGGACAGGACGAGATTGCGAAGCGGTAGCCTCGCCCCAAGGCGTTACTGCCAAGTCACGTAATGACGAGAAGCCGCCCCGTATTACGCTACGGACGGTGCGGGGTTTTTGCGGATTATGGCAGGGCGTGCAGTGCGCCGCGCTTGCCACATATCATGCGAGAGCTGCCCTTTGAGCCAGCTTTCGGCGCTTGTGCCAAGCCACGGCCGCAATGCCAAGTCGATACTAATGCCAGCCTTGCCGCTAAGCACACGCGAGAGCGTTACGCGGTTGATACCTAGCTCTTTTGCCGCTTCGGTTACGGTTAGGTTAAGCGCAGGTAGCACATCTTTGCGCAGGGTTTCGCCCGGATGCGGCGGATTAAACATTTGACTCATGCAAACTCCTTGCTCCCCGTTTCGTAAAACGCGCGAATACTTTTGTGTAGAAACTGCTTAATCATAGAAAAATTGTAGCGTGTAGTGTGTTACGCTACAAAAATTGAGATTGCGGAGCAGTAGCTTCCGAAGGAGGCGTAACTGCGGAGGATTGCGGGTCAAGCCTGCAATGACAGAGGAAGCACACACAATGACGAGAAAATGTCATTCTCAACGATGTGAAGAATCTAAAGACAAACACGGTCTAATGGACAAATGGGATGCTTTTTTGTCTGTTTTTATCCCCGCTTTCACCCAATTTTTAAGAAATCATCTATCATCTTCATCTTGTTGGCCATTGATAGCCCATTGTGGTTTCTAAGTTGATTTTTAAGTGCTGAAAAGTGTCCTTCATTGGAGTTGGTAGTGTTTGGTATGCGTATCTTTCTATGCTCTTGATAGGTAAAAAAGATACGGTAAGTTACGCATTAGGCTGTTGTATGCACTTCTTAATCTTTTATGAGTGTAGCACCATCTATTTGTTTCAGGATTCACAGTTCGTTCGTTGAGAAACTCTTTATGCTGTTCAACCCACAACCCAAGCAATACCGTCAAACTCTCTTTGTTTGTCTGTTTCACCAAACCCGCAATTCGTTTTAGCTCTATGCCTGCCTGTGTCTTTGGGTTCTTGGTTAGGTATCGTCTGATAATCGCAGCTTGATGATAGTGGCACATCTGCACGGGATATTTGAGCGACAAACCCTTTATTAGCCCACACTTGCATCGCAGACAATAACTCTGATCGCATAGCCCATACGCTCTAACTCATTGAGGCCTTGCATATACAGCGCATTTGTCTCGTGCTTGGACATATATATGCAACAGATTGGTCTTGGTGATCGCATACAGCGCATTTGTTTCATATTTGACATACAACCTGAACAGATTGGTCTTGGTGAGCGCATCACGAAAGAGCATCAATCCAAACCCTCTACCAAAGTATGCGGTGCCCACAAGAAGAACTACGGGAGTGTTTGGAACAACTTGCGGCGATGTTTTATCTGCCTCGTTTGTATAAGAAGAACAATAGGAGTGTTGGGAACAATTATATTAGCACCTATTGCACCTGTTGGTTCATACCGATCTAAATGTCTTTTGATAGTTTTTAACGAACAGTCATACTTTTCAGCAAGCTGTGCGTATGTTTGCTTTCCGATCGTATATTCGTGCCACAAGCGAGAATCGTCTAATCTGACACCGCCTAGAAACTGATGATCGCACGATAAGCATTTATATCGCTGTTTGTCGTGTCCAGCGCCGCAAGGCACGATGATTGCACATCAAGCGCTCACATCGGCTGTTTTCCTCGTATACAAACTGACGACTGTATGCCAAACACCTATATCGCTGTTTGCCTCTGGTTTTACCGTTTTTCTTAACTTTGGACGACCCACAATGGATACACTTTTTTTAACGCTCATTACTAATCACCCCCAACAAATACTGTCATAGACTGGCTTTGTTGAGGATTTGAGCGTTGTGTTTGGATATTAGACCGTAAACACAGATGTTTCGCTAACGCTCAACATGACAGGGAATGTCATTCTGGGCAATCCCTCGCGCGAAGCAGTTAGGACGCCCTGCGTCCGTTACTGCGGAGTAATAGCGAGGGTCGGTGAAGAATCTCATCAAAACAGAGATACTTCGGCTACGCCTCAGATCAGCCGCAGAGCGGCTACATCGTGATATTTTCGATCAGTTCAAAGGAGTCTTGGCGAGCGATAAGAGCGTCGATTGTAAAGGGTGAATGTACGCGGTGTTTTTGCAGCCAAATGTGCGCGGTGGCGATCACTTTTCGGAGTTTGGCGGGGGTGATCTGGTAGATTGGATCAAACGAGGCACCGCTTTTGACCTCGACAAAGTGGATCACGCCGTCCTTTCGCGCCACAATGTCCAGTTCACCGATCTTCTCCACGAAGTTGCGATCGACAATCTCGAAACCTTGCGTGGCGAGCCAATCTGCGGCAGAAGTTTCGGCGGCAAAACCTTTTTCGCGGCTCATTGATCCTCCGCCGAGACCTTCACGCCGCGCGATTTGAAGAACCGCTTAATGTTTTTCGCTGCTTGACGAATGCGGTTTTCGTTCTCGATCATCGCAATTCGCACGAACTGATCGCCACTGGGACCAAAGCCGATTCCGGGGCTAACCGCAACCTGCGCGTTGATCAGCAGCTCTTTGGCAAACTCCAAACTGCCCATATGGTTAAACGGTTCGGGGATTTTCGCCCAGACAAACATGCTCGCCTTTGGAACGGGAATCTCCCAGCCCGCGTTTGCAAACGATTTGATCAGCACATCGCGCCGCCTGAGGTATGTCTCGCGGATCTCGTCAATGCAGGATTGATCGCCATTGAGCGCGACAGTTGCGGCGACTTGGATCGGGGTGAACATACCGTAATCAAGCCAGCTTTTGATCTTTGCAAGTGCGCCAACGAGCTTTTTGTTGCCGACGACAAAACCCACGCGCCAGCCCGCCATATTGTACGATTTTGAGAGCGTGTAGGTTTCGATCGCCACATCTTTTGCCCCCGCAACCTGCATAATCGACGGCGTTTCGTAACCGTCAAAGGTCAGCTCGGCGTATGCAATATCGCTCAAAATGTAAAACCGCTCCGTTCGCGCCATCGCCACAAGCCGCTCGTAAAAGTTGAGCGTTACAGTCGCCGTCGTCGGGTTGTTGGGAAAATTGACCACGAGGTATTTTGGGCGCGGGCTGCTGTCGGTGAGCGCCTTTTTGAGATCCTCAAAAAACTGATCGACATCGAGCGAGAGATCGTCGTGCAATTTGAGCGCAAAGCGGGCGACATTGCCGCCTGCGAGGATAAACGCCTGCGAGTGGATCGGATAGCACGGATCGGGAATCATCGCCGTATCGCCCGGATTTGTGATCACCTGTACAAGGTGCGCGTAGCCCTCCTTTGATCCCATCGTCGCCACAACTTCCGTTTCGGGATCGAGCGTCGCGCCGTATTTGCGCTTGTACCAGTCGGCACAGGCGAGGCGCAGCTTGTAGATACCCTTGCTCACCGAGTAGCCATAGACTTTGGGCTTTTGCGCGCTTTCGATCAGCTTGTCGATGATGTGGGTCGGGGTTGCGCCGTCCGGGTTGCCCATTGAAAGGTCGATCACATCTGCGCCGTTGCGCCGTTCGCTCATTTTCAGTTCGCCTACAGCGGCGAATACATATTTTGGCAGTCGTTTGATCTTGTCGAATTCAATTTCGTCAAACATGGTTTTCCTTAATTGTCGGTTTGCACCCAGAGGTTAATTCCGTTACGCAAGTTGCTAGGCAGATTGTTGTCGGTGATCTTAATATACACAGCGTTTTTCGGCACGATCTGGCTGTGCGTGCGAACGGCGGCGGGCGCATAAACGGCGTTCAAAATGTTGAGATCGCTATCGTAGAAAACCGCGCTTGGAAACCAGAACCCGCCCGATTTTCGAGCGGCGAATAGCTGCTTTGCATTGGGCAACAGACGCGCCCAGTACTCGCCCGTCGGAGTACTCATGGCAAGCGGCTCCTGCGCCGTGTGGTTTAGAAGCGCGGTGTCAATTAGTGTCGGATCGGAGCTGCTGAGGCTGTAAAACCAGATATCGCCGTGTTTTTCGATGTCGGCGATCACGATTTTATACGCCTCAAGCCGCTTGGCAAGGAGCGCGGGGTCGATCGCGTGGTCGCTTTTGTACGAGAGCGTCCATTCAAAAAACAGCGTGTCGCGGCGCATACTGCTGATCATCGTCAGGTTGTAGCCCAACTCGCCGAGCGAGTCGCCTAGCGCTTTGAGGAAAAAGATCGGGCTACGCGTTGTGCGAAACGAGGCGGTGATCGTGCGCGGCGCGTTTTTGTAGAAGATATCCAAAAGTCCGTTTTCTTTGAGCGCGGTTGCGATCTTGACGCTATCGGCTCGTACATCGTCGATCATAAACGAGGCGCGATCGCGAAAGATGATGTCGATTAGCTTCTGGTGCAAAAGGTAACTCTGCGGATCGACTAGGGTACGAACCTTGTCATAGACAGGATCGGCAGCCAGAAACGAAACAACGAGCAAAAATAGAAGTAACCGCACTACTGTTCCACCACGCTACCGTCGCGCCTAACCTGCGAGGCAGTCGGAAGCGCCGTAACATCGCCATCGCGGAAGCTAAATCGCTGCACGAAACCGCTTTTGGGTTCAATCACCCGTTCTCCGTAGGTAAGGCGGAACATTCCGTGCCCAAAGGTTACAACCTGCGGGCGAGTTGAGTCGAACTCGTGCTGTTTGTTGATCGTGATCTGTTCGCGCCGATCGCTGTCTGCATAGTAGATACCGATCCAGAGATCGCGATCAGTTGTAACAAAAAACGGCATTCGTTCCGCAGAGAGCGCGATCGTCTCGCTGCCTTGCGCGGCGGAGAAGATCTCCTCGTTTGCGGGGCGATTGCCGACGACCGCCTGCGCTTCGCTAACCATCGGCAGTTGAAGCGGAGCGGCTGGCTCAACGACGCTGTTTTGCTCCCGCGAAAACTCAACAAATATGGCGGCTAGGATACCCGCGAGTATGACGATCAAGATGATGATCCACTTGCCAACGCTGCCTTTTTCCTCTTTGGCGATAACAAAAATCTGATCGCTTTCGCCATCTAAACCGTCGTAAAACAGGCGGCACTCGGCGGCGAACGCGTCGAGGCTAAAACCGTATTCGCGCTCAAAGATTTTGATAAATCCGAGCGCTTTTGTGCGATTAAACGCACCGAAATCCTTTGCCAAAATCAGGCGTAGTTCGGTGATTGAGATGTGCGTTTTCTTGTGAATATCGTTGATATTGATCTGTTTTAACTTATCAAAATCGTCCATTTTTTACCTCACTCTATCGATCAAAATTGCCGCCGCAGCCGCAAGATTTAATGAATCAAAACCGTGCGCCATAGTAATCGCAAGACGGTGATCCAGCTTTTTGACCAGCCGATCGCTTAGCCCCACATCTTCCGCGCCCAAAACGAGCAGCCGCTGTTTAGCTTCGCTGCGAAAGTTGCGCTCATCATCGCCGTGCAAAACGCCGCCGATCGTCAAAAACCCCGACTGCTTGAACCGCTCCAGCGCGTCAAACGCATTTGGTGCAACCACTAGAGGCATATCCAGCGCCGCCCCTGCGCTCGTGCGGATCAACGCTTCGTAATTGAGCGATTTGACCCCCGCAAAGAGACAGGCTTCCGCGCCCAGCGCCCACGCGGTGCGGACGATCGCGCCGAGATTGCCGGTATCGGTCGCGCCAACGCACATCACGGCGAGGTTTGCGCTAAGCGCTCTGTCTAGCTCGGCAAACTGCGCGTCTTGGATTTTAGCCAGCACGCCCTGATGATTTTGCCCGTGCGCAAGCGCTTGAGCCTTCTTGAAGTCAAGCCGCTCAATGGGTTTGTTGGCGCTTTTGAGCTTTGAAAAGAGCTTGGAGTCAAGTTCTTTTGCCGCGTATAGTGTTTCGATCGCCCCCC
>BNUO01000088.1 GCA_025997415.1 Campylobacterota bacterium | reverse complement strand
TGAATACCTTTTTTGTCATCAAAATAAGCGCTTCGTGTTCAGTAAGCGAGCGAAACGAAAAATCATTTAATATCATTACCCATAAATCTGGAATTGATTGTAAAACAGACTCAAAACCGTCAAGCAAGCCGTGAGTTGTTGAAATCTTTTTTAGATATTCGCGGCGAAATTGCGCTTCTACGCGCCAAACGGTCTTTTTTTGATCATAGTTTGGATTAGTTTCCCAGCGACTTTTTATATAACCTTTATTAGCGTTATTGCGTATTTCGATCGTTTTATTGTAAATACGAAGGCGTTTATTGCCGCCGCCGAACTCAAACCCAGTAAAGTCCATACCCCAATAATAGGAGTTCTGAATCACAGATTCTTCACGATGTGATACACGGCGGCGTGCACGAGTTTTGAAACGCTGAAGATCAAGTTCCGAAAAATCATAGCCTTGCAGATCGGCGGCTAGATGTATCTCGGAAACCTTGATCGTGAAATCAGGTGTAATCTTTTGGCGCATAAAAGCCAAAGCGAAATCGATCGCCTGTCTATGTCCAGCACGAACAAGAAACGATGAACGAAATTCGACACGCGCAAATGGACTAGTTTTGGAAAACTTACGCAGGGCAATGCTTACATCGTCATTTTCGATCACAACAGAGAAGCCGCGAACTGAAGTAGCACGAACATTAAACGATTCATTACCGATCGTCCATTTGACAACGCGAGCATCGTTGTTTGTATTGTGTAACTGTTGAGCGCGGCTTTTATGCTCAAGCAACTGATCGTAAAGCAGTTCATAGTCGAGGTCATTTTCTGCCACAGAATATAGGTGTAGCTTGATTGTGTCGACAATCTGCGAAAGTAGGGTAGGGCGACTCATTGTTTAGCCTTCATGTAAGAAGCGATCGCCGCAAGAGCTAGATCAAGCTGCTTGCGGACTTCCTCAAGAACTGAAAAATCACCAGAGGACAGAACGAAATCCAAAGCAATCAAGGCGGCGTTAATATGCTCTGTTGCGTTCATTTGCGTTTCTTACCGACTTTTTGAACGATGTTATTAACATCCTTTGATTCAAGCGCAGAATCAACTTCAGTTGCTACACGCTTGAGCGTATTGACAGCCATATTGACGAGAAGAGGGCGGAACACCTTCCACACAACTAACAAAATGTGAGACATTTGAAACCTTTCTTTTTTTTTGGGGGGACATAGCGACCGCTATGACCCCCTTGTTAAACCAGCTGGGGCTATAGCTTTGGAGCTTCCTCTATTGCACGAAAAACCGCACCGATCACATTTTCGCCAAAGCGGTTAATCAGACCAAGCGAACCGACAAACTTTTTCTTGTCTCCGATCTTTAGATTCCAAGTAGCTTGAACTTCCGTGTCCATTTCGCCGCCTTCGAACGCAAGCTTTGCGTAGTGGCGTTGTGGCCAGTAGATGATTTCACCATTTGGATCGAGTTTTGGTAGCTTGGTTTCTGGATCCAAGCGAGGCTTTGGCTCGGCTGGTGAAAGATAGAGACCGCGAATAGAAGCAGTCAATTCGACTGTATTGCAACAATCAAACCGTCTCACACTATCAGCATAAGCATTGATGTCCTCACGGGTAAGCGGCTTTTCAAAGTCGCTAGACTCACCTTCAAGCCGTTTTTGCAAACTAGGCATTGTCGAACCTTTTTTGTGGATTTTGTGGGTTTAGCCACGCATTACCACACCATTTGATGTGATAAGGCGAAGCTAAAACGAACTCTTACGCATAGCCTTCCAACGATGGATCGACCGAACGCTAACGCCGCTAAGTCGAGCTATGGCAGCAACCGTTACATCTTTTCCGTCTGCCAAAAGTTGCATGACAGCGTCAACGATTTTTTGAGCGGTGTTCGTACTCATTCGCGATCCTTTGATTTAGCATATTTGAGCCGTGAAGCAACGCGAGCCCAACCAATGGCTTTTTCGAGAGTAGGGAAGGGCTCTTTGCAACCTCTGGCGAAATATGAACCGTCAAACAGGCGAACGGTGATCATCGAAGTAAGTGGAGCGCCTTCAACGATAACACACCACGCGCATGGAAGAACGGCTGTTCTGGCACGCTGTGCTGCTCTAATATCAATCACCGATGGACGAGTAAGCGCGGCTGTGCGGGCGCGGTAGTATGTTTTCTTGGAAATGCTGACAGGCAAATTGCCGGTCCCTGCTAGTGAGCGAAAGTATCCTTCGCTGGTTTTGTAGTAGTACATCGCGCCGAGATCGAACGCGCCCTTGATCACTTGGGATTCTCTGCTACTCATCGTAAGCCTTGTCTAAGAACTTCTTAAGGTTCGTACCTCAAGCTGTCCCCTTTTGGATTGGCATATTGTAGAGAATAAACATTATGTTAACCAATACAAACAGCACAACCGCCGAATCCGTCAAAAACGACAAAGTTATGATTTGCGCACTTTCAGCGGAGGATCGTTAGCTTGCAAGCTCTACCATTTCTATAACCGACCGTCATTTCGCTTCTATTCGCTGGGCAAGAAGATCCGGCATTGCTTCGTACTTCTTCTCTATCGATGTCAATTTGTGTTCTATGGCAATATAACTAAGATATTGCTCAAATTTACTTTTCAGGACTTCTTTTTCAATGAACAAGACTGTTTTTAAGTCTTCGTTGCTCTCTAAGGCTTCGTTCCATCTATCTTCGGGTATTCTATCAAGCACAGAACCACGAGTGATCCTAGCTTGACTGCACAACATATCCATTTCGCTTGGTGTTGCCATCTCATCTCCTTTCACGCTATATAGTCCCGATCATAGCCCATTAACCCTTCTTTAATCGCCTTCCCAACTCGCAGGAAACTGACTTTACAATCAATCAAGTGCCAACGCTAAGTCGAACTCGTATCTTTCGATAGTATGTACATCTATAAAGCAATGTCTTTTTACTTTTAATCCGCTCTTTTTCACGATCATCAAACTTTACAAATGCCTCATTAACATCCGCCCTACCCTCAATAACAGATCCACCAACAACACCAACAACACCAGCGGCAATAGCAGACGGCACAACTGCAACGCAGCTCCTACTATTACCGCTGTCCTGTAACCCACCTGCGCTTAACTTCAATCTAAATTACTACTACACATATTTAAGATTACCCAATTTCAGCTATATCTAAGGAAAAATAGTGATCATTCCAAAGCAAGTTGATACACAAACTAGTGATTATGGTAGCGAACCTAAGCGTGTGCGTTGCCGACAGATCACACAAGTGCGTGCATTGACTGACCAAATAACGGAGGTTGATATGGCACTAGAGATCTTTTGGTTCTTGCCTACGAGCGGCGATAGTCGCTATCTGGGCAGATCGGATTATGCGCGCCCCGCGTCAAATGGCTATCTAAAACAGATCGCAACAACGGCTGAATATCTCGGCTACGATGGACTTCTGATCCCAACCGGCAGCGGTAATCTCGATCCGTTTATCACAGCCGCTTCGCTTGCGGGCGTTACGAGCAAGATCAAACTTCTCGTTGCTTTACGCACGACGGCGGCTGGCAATCCGACGGTTTTTGCGCGGCAGACGGCGACGCTTGATGACGCTCTAAACGGTCGTCTGATCCTCAATGTCGTGCCCGGCGCGTGGCAAGAGGAGCTGGAGGGCGAAGGGGTCTATCTCGATCACGATCAACGATACGAGCTGGCGGACGAGTTCATCACGCTCTGGCGCAGACTGCTCACGGGTGAAAAGATTACGCATAATGGCAAGTATTTCAACATCAAAGAGGGTCAAAACCTCTTTGCGCCTGTCCAAAAGCCCCACCCTCCCCTCTACTTCGGCGGTTCGTCCGACGCGGCGCACAACTTAGCGGCGAAACACATTGACGCATACCTTAGCTGGGGCGAGCCTCCGCATTTGGTCGCCGAAAAGATCAAAGATGTCAAAGCGCGGGCAAAAAAACTCGGTCGTGAAATTCGCATCGGTATTCGTCTGCAAGTGATCGTCCGCGAAACGGAAGCCGAAGCTAGAGCGGCGGCGGAGGCGCTTATTAGCCATCTCGACGACGATCTGATTAACGCCGCGCAAGACATTTTGCGCGCCTCCGATTCCGTTGGTCAAAAACGCATTACCGATCTGCACAAAGGCGACAAGAACAAGCTCGAAATCAGCCCAAATCTATGGGCGGGTATCGGTCTAGTTCGCGGCGGCGCGGGTACAGCGCTCGTTGGCGATCCAAAGACGATCGTTGCACGATTAAACGAATACGCAGAGCTTGGCGCTGATACCTTTGTGCTTTCGGGCTATCCACATCTTGAAGAGGCTGTCCGCTTCGCCGAACTGGTCTTCCCGCTGCTTGATGGCAAAAAACCATTTACAGCGCCCGATCAGGTGATTACAGGCGGCGCATTTGATGTGCGATTGCAAAAACAGGGTCATGTCGGCAAAAATTAGTCGGTTCAAAACCGCTACACACATTTAACAAGGAGTTTCTATGAAGAAAATCGTCTTTGCGCTTTTGGCGCTAGTCTCGTTCGCTTTTGGGGCGGATAAAGCAGAGCTGCGAATCGGCACTCAGCCCTACCCTCTTTATGCGCCGCTTTGGGCTGCAAAGGAGCTTGGTTATCTTGACGAAGAGTTCAAAAAGGTGGGCGCAACCTACACTTGGAATGTATTTGCAAACGGTCCTCTCGTGAATGAAGGCGTTCGCGGCGGCAGCATTGATCTGGGAATGATGGCTGACCTGCCCGCGATCATCGCTCGCTCTGTCGGCTTGGACATTGTGATCTTCTCAAACTTCGGTATCGGCGAAAAGGCGCTTGCGTTGATCGTTCCTACCAACTCGCCGATCAAAACGGTCAAGGACATCAAGGGCAAGAAGATCGCTTACGGCAAAGGCACTTACGCACAGCATTTGCTGGCACTTTTGGTCAATAACAACGGCTTGACAAACGCCGATTTTGAGCATGTCAATCTAGCTGCGGGCGACATTCCAACCGCGATCAGAACAGGTCAAGTTGATGGCGCGGTGGTTTGGGAACAGTTTATCAGCCAACTCGTCGTTCCTGGCGAAGCGCGGGTCGTAGCAGACGGCACGGGGATCAAGCTCGGCAACAACATTTCGTACATCAAAGAGGGCTTTGCCAAAAAGCACCCTGAAGTACTTGTGGCGTATATCAAGGCTGTTGAGCGCGGCGCAAACTACATCAACAACAACAACGAAGCGGCGGCAAAACTGCTCTCGCCTACTTTCAAAGTTACGCCTGAAATTTTGAAATCGGTGCTTTCGCACTTTGAGTATTACGCGAAGTTTCAACCGCGCGATATAGCCGAGATCGAAAAGGTCAAAAACTATGTACTCAAAGAGAAGATCATTCGTAAAGATGTTGATATCAAATCGTTTATCACCACCGAGTACATCGAAAAAGCGGGAATCTGACACGATGTTCAAGCGCATTGGAGGCTGGATCTGGTACTGCGCCCTGCCCTTTTTGATCGTAGTTGTTTGGAAACTAGCAGAGGTTGCGGGCTATACCACGCCATACACAATGCCCGCTCCCGAAGAGGTGGTCTTAACGGCGATCGAGTTTATCGCCGATGGCACACTTTGGGAGCACACCGAAGCGAGCTTTCTTCGCGTGATCGAGGGGTTTGTCATTGCGCTTGTTCTCGCGCTGAGCTTTGGAGTGGCGATCGGACTTAATCACCGCTTTGAACGCTTCACGGACGCAGTTTTGCAGATCGTCAAACCGATTCCGCCGATCGCGTGGATTCCGCTGGCGATTCTCTGGTTTGGCATTGGTGAAGCCTCCAAAATCTACATCATTGCAGTCGGCGCGTTTTTCCCGATCCTCGTCAATACGATCGAAGGGATCAAAAACATCGATCCGCGCTATCTGGAACTAAGCCGCGTCTATGAAGCCCCCAAACTTCGCGTAATTTTGCGCGTGATCGTACCGGGCGCGCTGCCGTTTATTATGACGGGCGTGCGGCTGGGACTTGGCATGGCGTGGATCTGCGTTGTTGCGGCGGAGCTGATCGCAGCAAACAGCGGCATAGGTTACATGCTTATGGACGGTCGTAGCCTTTCGCGCCCCGATATGGTCATCTTGGGAATGGTGATGATCGGCATTGTGGGAAAACTAATGGACGATCTTTTGCGTCTAATTTCACGGAGGATCATTCGATGGAACTAGAGATGCGGAAGTTAGGCAAAAGCTTTCAGGCAAATGGACGAAGCGTTCGAGCGTTAGATGGGATCGATCTTGCGATCGAAGAGGGCGAGTTTGTATCGATCATCGGCTCAAGCGGGTGCGGCAAAAGTACGCTTCTAAGGATCATCGGCGGACTGGAGACCGACTACGACGGCGAAGCGCTTTTTGATGGCAGCCACATCAAAGCTCCGTCGCGCAAACGGGGATTTATCTTTCAAGATCACCGTCTGCTTCCGTGGCTAAGCGTGGAAGAGAATATCCGCTTTAGCCTACCAAGCCAAACGCAAAATATCAAAGAGCTGATCGCCGACAAGCTGGCGATCGTAGGGCTTTCAAAGTTTGCCAAAGCCTATCCGCGCGAGCTTAGCGGCGGTATGGCGCAACGGGCGGCGATCGCGCGAGCGCTTGCCAACCAGCCGCGTGTTTTGTTGCTTGACGAGCCATTTGGCGCTCTTGATGCGATCACCAAGATTCGTATGCAAGAGGAGACTCTGCGTATCTGGCAGCTTGAAAAGATCACGATGATTCTGGTAACGCACGACATCGACGAAGCGGTCTATCTGGGACAGCGGGTTGTCGTAATGTCAAACGGAGGCATTCAGGAGATTCGCACAGTTGAGCTACCTCTGCCGCGCGATCGCGTCAGCGCCGACTTCACCGCACAAAAATCGGTCATCTACAAGGCGTTTTTCGGCGATCTGGAGCTACCGTTCGCGTATGCGATATGAGCCTGAAACCTCAGACTCCCGCGTTCTATGTCGCTTTTGCCGCACGGTTTTCGATCGCGCCGTAAATTAAAACACCACCTGTGACTATGCAATGGGTTGCGCTAATCTTGGTTATCTCTATACTCGTGATGCAGATGGATGTGGCATTAAAAACGATGTATATAAATCGCTTGATTACTACAAAAAAGCTTGCGATAAAGGCGATAAAGATAGTTGTAACACAGTTGATA
>BNUO01000087.1 GCA_025997415.1 Campylobacterota bacterium | reverse complement strand
CTGCAAAACTTCGGCAAGGCAACCAAAACAGAAGATCCAACCATACACTTTTACGAAACTTTTCTAAAAGAGTATGATCCAAGCCTGCGGAAATCAAAAGGCGTTTATTATACTCCGCAGCCTGTTGTTGGTTTTATCGTCCGCGCAGTCGATGAGGTATTGAAAAATGATTTCAAGCTCAAAAACGGCTTATCGGACACCTCAAAAGTCAAGAAAGGCGATAAAGAGTTTCATAAGGTACAAGTATTAGACCCCGCCACAGGCACAGGTACATTTTTGGCGGAAGTGATCCGTGAGATTTACGCGCAAAACAAGGGCAATCAAGGCGCTTGGAACTCCTTCGTTACCGACTGCCTGATACCTAGAATTAATGGTTTTGAACTACTGATGGCTTCGTATGCGATGGCACATTTGAAACTTGATATTGTGCTTAAAGAAACCGGATTTGAGAATAGCCAAGATAAACGACTAAATGTCTATCTGACCAACTCGCTGGAAAATTACAAAAAAGCCGAAACGACGCCGTTTATGCAGTGGCTTTCCAATGAAGCAAATGAAGCAAACGCGATCAAAAAAGATAGTCCGATTATGGTTGTACTAGGCAATCCACCGTATAGCGTTAGCAGTTCAAATAATGGAGAATGGATAAGAGATATTTTGAGCGATTATAAAAAGAATCTGAATGAAAAAAAGATCAATCTTGACGATGATTATATTAAGTTTATCCGTTTTGGACAGTTTTATATCGACAAAAACGGCGAGGGAATACTTGCATATATCTCAAATAATAGTTTTATTGATGGCATTACTCATCGACAGATGAGAAAAAGACTTCTTGGTAGTTTTGATAAAATATATATAGTCGATCTACACGGCAACTCAAAGAAGAAAGAGACAAGCCCCGATGGCTCAAAAGATGAAAATGTATTTGATATTCAACAGGGCGTGTCGATCAATATTTTTGTAAAAAGCGGGCAAAAACCAAAAGACGAACTGGCAAAAGTCTATCATTGCGATCTATATGGCAAACGAGAATCAAAATACGAATTTCTAGCCGAGCACAACCTACTATCAACTAAGTTCATCGAGCTTACTCCAAACGAACCAAACTACTTTTTTTGTGCCGAAAAATTTTAGTGAACAGACAGAATACAATAAAGGATTTGGACTTAATGAACTATTTATTGTCAGCTCAAGCGGCGTTGAAACTCAAAACGATGGTGAATTAATTGCTTGGAAGCCGTTCAAAACAAACTATAATCAAGAGATACTGTACAGACCATTTGATACTAGATTTATCAATTATGATGAAACAAAAGTTGCACGCACTCGTAAAAAAATTATGCAGCATATGTTTAGTGATAATATTGGCTTGCTCGCTAAAAGAGGATTTGATGAATATCGTTCCACACCAATTTTTCTTTCGTCTAAAATGGTGGATAGAAGAGTTTGGACAAGACCAGGTATGCAAGGCGCTGAAGTTTTATATCCGCTCTACCTTTATCATGATCATTTTGGAAAAACGGAAAAAACAGCTAATTTGAACGAGAAAATTGTGAGTAAAATTGCTGATCAAGTCCGCAATGACGATGCGATAACGCCTGAAAATATCTTTGATTATATCTACGCCGTTTTACATTCTCCAAATTATAGAGAAACTTACAAAGAGTTTCTAAAGATCGATTTTCCGCGCGTGCCATACCCGACCGATCAAGCGCAGTTTTGGAAGTTGGTTAGTTTAGGCGAACGGCTTAGAAAAATCCATCTGCTAGAGAGTGATGAGATCGACACAAAAGCCATCTTATTCCCAAAATCAGGAAGCAATGAAGTAGAAATTGTTAGCTTCGCGGAGGGCAAAGTATGGATCAACAAAGAGCAATATTTTGATGGAGTGAGCAGGGTTGCTTGGGAGTTTTATATCGGCGGCTATCAGCCTGCGCAAAAATGGCTTAAAGATCGCAAAGCGCGATCACTGGGCTATGAAGATATAGAGCACTACCGCCAAATTATCTCCGCGCTAACGCTAACAGACAAAATTATGCAAGAGATTCTTCAGTTGCACTCTGTCTGACAGGTTCTTGTCATGTTGAGCGATAGTGAAATCATCTGTGTTAGATTCTTCGGCTTCGCCTCAGAATGACAAGGTAACGCCTGTCATGTTGAGCGTTAGCGAAACATCTGTATTTGACGAAATTCTTCGGCTCAAAAGTAGCTTCAGAATGACAAACTGGGCGTTAGTGAAGCATTTCGATTTCAATAATTAGGCTCTTTGTTATTGGGTAAAATCTCCATCAAGATTTCCGAAATTCAAAGCGGCTGGTTTCGCCGTTATCGATCTGCATTCGTCCGATCAGAGCGTGCTTGATAAACTCCATTGGTAGATCGGGATTTTCGTCCGCCAATTTTCCGAGTTTGTACCAGTATTCGATCTGCTTTGGTATGGTGCGGTAGCTTAGTTCGGCGTTTTGCCGAGCGTCCTCTAGCACATCTGCGGGCAGTCTGATCGTGGCGGTCATATCGTCTCCTTGTGCGGCAAAGTGTAGCAGTATAGCGCACATTGTCGCGGCTCGCAACCATTCGCGCCACCATTTTGCATTTCAATATAATTGCAAAAAATTTGAATATTTAGGTATTGAAGTGTTGCCAAAAAGGATTGTGTTTATGGGAACGCCGGAGTTTGCGGCGATGATTTTGTGCGATCTGATCGCGCTTGGTCTTGAGATAGCGCTGGTTGTTACGCAGGAGGATAAACCCGTTGGGCGCAAGCAGATTTTGACTGCGCCGAGCGTCAAAGAGGCAGCGATCCGCCACAATCTGCCAGTCGCGCAGCCGCACAAACTTGAAACGATCGCGGACGAGATCGCCGCGCTTAAACCTGACTTAATTGTCGTTGTGGCGTATGGGCAGATACTCTCAAAACGAGTGCTTGCGATCGCGCCGTGCCTCAATCTCCACGCCTCCTTGCTGCCCAAATATCGCGGTGCGTCGCCCGTGCAAGCCGCGCTGCTAAACGGCGACAAAACGGCGGGCATCACCATAATGCATATGGAGGAGGGGCTGGACACGGGGCAGATGGCGGGTTTTTGTGCGCTGCCAACCGCCGATCACACCGCGCAAACGCTCACCAACGCGCTGGCGAAGGAGGGCGCGAAGCTGCTCTACGAGACGCTTAAACGGCTTGAAAACATCTGTCCGATCGCGCAGCACGGCGCAGACGCGGACTATGTGCGAAAGATCGTCAAGCAGCACGGGCTGATCGATTTTGAGCGATCGGCGGAGGCGATTGAACGAGCTTACAGAGCGTACACCCCGCAGCCAACTATCTACCTCGCTTCAGGGTTGCGGCTGCTAGAACTTGCAGCGATCGAAGGCGAAACCCAAGCGATCACGGCTGGCGCGATCACGGCGATCGACGGTAACGGCGTTGTTGTGGCGTGTAAAAAAGGCGCTGTTAAAATATCGCTCGTTCAACCAAGCGGGAAAAACCCGATGGGCGCAAAAGATTATCTAAATGGAAAGAGGCTTGGCGTTGGAGATTACCTATCTTGAGACGATCTCATCGACGCAGATTTTTCTCGAAAACGCACTCAAAAACGGACGGCTAAACGCGCCGATCGCTCTGTACACATTCGATCAGACGGGCGGGATCGGTAGTCGTGATAACCGCTGGGAGGGCGTGCGGGGCAATTTGGCGTTTTCGTTTGCACTGCCCATTGGCGCAATGCCAACCGATCTGCCGCAGCAGTCCGCGTCGCTGTACTTTGGCTTTCTGTTCAAAGAGACGCTTGCGGCGTTTGGCTCGGCGGCATGGATGAAGTGGCCTAACGATCTATACATCGACGATAAGAAGATCGGCGGCGTGATCACCAAGCGATTTTACGAGTACTGTGTATGCGGAATTGGGCTGAACATTCACGCTCCAATGCCTTGCTACGGCGCGATCGACATAGCCTTTGACGCGCCTAAACTGCTGGCGGTTTTCTTGGATTTGGTCGAAAAGCGTACGAGCTGGGACACTATTTTTAGCCTGATTGACCTAGAATACAACCGTAACCGAGCCTACGCGGCACATATAGGATCACGAATGGTACCTCTGATGAATTCCCAACTTGACCGTGACGGATCCATTATCATTGACGGCGAAAGGGTTTTTAGCGAACGATGAGTGAAGTCATAACAATAGCCAACCAAAAAGGCGGCGTGGGCAAAACCACGACTGCTGTCAATCTTGCAGCATCGTTAGCTGTTGCAGAGAAGCGTGTTTTGCTCGTCGATGTCGATCCGCAAGCAAACGCCACAACCAACTACGGTTTTCGGCGCACGGAGTACGAGTACAACATCTATCATGTCTTTACAAACATCAAAACGATCGAAGATGTCATTCTCAAGACTTCGATCCCAAACCTCGATCTAGCGCCATCGAACATCGGTCTGGTAGGGCTTGAAGCGGATTTCATTGCCAACGACATCAAGCGTCAGAGGCTGGTTTTGCGCGAGAAGCTCAGCTCCATTCGCGATCTGTACGATTTCATCATACTTGATTCGCCGCCGACGCTGGGGCTGATCACGATGAACGCACTAGGCGCGTCGGACAGCGTGATCGTGCCTGTACAGTGTGAGTATTTTGCGCTTGAGGGTCTGGCACAGCTACTTAGCACGGTCAATCTGGTCAAAAAGACGATCAACCCCTCTTTGCAGGTGCGCGGCTTTCTGCCCACGATGTTTAGTAGCGGCAACAACCTATCCAAGCAGGTTTTCGCCGATCTCAAGGAGCATTTTGCGAAGCAGCTCTTCCCATCGGACGATAGCGACGAGGAGTTCATCTACATTCCGCGCAATGTCAAACTCGCCGAATCGCCGAGCTTTGGTAAGCCTGTGATCCTCTACGATGTTCGCTCCAGCGGCTCAACCGCATACCAGCATTTAGCGGGCGCGATCTTGGCGGGGGCGCGAGTTGGCGACTAAGAAAGCATCGCTTGGGCGCGGGATCAGCGCTATCTTGGAAGAGGTTGAAGAGGCGTATGCCGCCGACATTCGCGGCAACGGTGAGGCGGTTTTGGCGCTTGAGATCGATTCGATCAAGCCAAACCCGTTTCAGCCGCGAAGCAACTTTGATGAATCCGCGCTAAAAGAGCTTGCCGATTCGATCAAACAGCACGGTTTATTGCAGCCGATCGTAGTGATTGAGCAGAACGGATCATATGTACTAATCGCTGGCGAACGGCGGCTTCGCGCGTCCAAAATCGCAGGCTTTGAGACGATCCGCGCCGTTGTCGCCGACATCACATATGGCAAACTGCGTGAGCTGGCGCTGATCGAAAATATCCAACGACAAGACCTCAATCCGCTCGAACTTGCACAGTCGTTTCATGAGCTGATCAACGAACACGATCTCACCCACGAAGCGCTTTCGGACATTGTGGGCAAGAGCCGCGTCTATGTTACAAATATCCTCCGTCTCTTGCAGCTTGGCGACTACGCGCAGGTTGCGATCAGAGAGGAGCGGATCAGTTACGGACACGGCAAAATCTTGGTTGGGCTAGATCCCGATCAGGAGCGAAAGCTGGTTGATAGCATTGCCAACCAAAAGCTAAGCGTGCGCGAAACCGAAGGGCTTTTGCAGACAATCAGACAGTCAAGGAGTATCGGCGGTTCATCAGGCGAGGCGCACGATCAAGAGAGAGTCGATCTTGGATCGGTTCTGGCAACTCTGCACAAGGGCGGCTTTGCGGCAAAGGCGCAGAAAAACAGACTCATCGTTACATTTACCTCACAAAAGGAGTGCGATCGCTTCTACGCAACGGTTGAAAATTGACGAGTTGGCATTTGCCTTTTTGCGCTCGGCGAGCCTCTTAGCTTCGCTGTGATAGCATTCAACACTTTTGACTAGGAGATACTATGATCACACCGCATCCCGAGCTGATCGTTGGTTTTTTCGTTACATTTATGCTCTTGCTCATTTTTCTCAACTATGTTCTTTTTGTTCCTATGTTTAAGCACCTTGATGCGCGTAAGGCACATCTAAGCGGCGACTTAGGCACTGCCGACAAAGAGATAGAGGAGACGGCGAAGCTCAAAGCCGAAGCTATTGCTCTGGTTGGCAAGGCTAAGCAAGAGGTTCATCGGATCAAAGAAGAGGCGCAAAAAGAGGCAAAAGCGCAGGCTGATTTGAGAGTTGCAGAGACGCAAGCGGCGATCGCGGCAGAGATGTCGAGTTTTGAAGAGGCGATCGCAGACGAGCAAGCGACGCTCAAAAAACGCGCTTTTGGGCGAGGCTCCGCTATTTAAAGAGCGGCTTCGTATCAAGTTTATCGCGGCATAAGGAGAGATGGTGAGGATTATCTTTTTACTGACAGCGATTGTCGGCATAGCCTGTGCGAGCGAAGGTGGCGAGGTTGATCTGCTCTGGCGAACGATCAACTTTGCCATCTTTGCCGCGCTGGTCTATTGGCTCTTTGCAGGAATGGCGAAGAGCTTTTTTGGCGATCGGATCAAGTCGATTGTGCAGGCGTTTGAGCGCGCACAAGACAAGGCAAAAGAGGCGCGGCTTGCGAGAAACAACGCCGCATTAGCGCTTGATGAAGCAAAGGCGACGGCAGAGTCGATTCTCGCTTTGGGCAAAGAGGAAGCAAACATCATTGCAGAACGAATTCGCACCAAATGCGACGAGGAGATCAAAGTGCTAAACAAGCTCAAAGACGAGGCGAAGATCGTTGCGGAAAACAAGATGATCCGCTCCGTTGTTTCGCAGACGATCGGCGAGATTTTGAGCGCAGATGATTGCCTAAGCGATCAAGAGAAGATCGTTGAACAACTCATTAGGCGGGTGGCGTAGATGGACGACAAACTAGCGGCTAAAAGATACGCTTCTGCTCTTATTGCGGTAAGTTCGCAGAGCGAATTGGAAAAAAGCGTCGCGCTTTTGGAAAATCTCACGACGCTTTTTCACGACAAGAAGTTTATTGAGATCGCAAAATCTCCGCTCATAACGGCGGGCGAAAAGAGCGATCTGATCATCTCGGCGCTTAGCGAGAGACCGACCAAACTTGTCAATCTCATTATGCTGCTAGCGGACAAAAACCGCTTGGCGGCGTTGCCCGAGATCGTCAAGGACATTCGTTTTGCGCTTTCGACAAAAAAGGCAAGC
>BNUO01000086.1 GCA_025997415.1 Campylobacterota bacterium | reverse complement strand
CGCAAACGATCGAAACTGCGATCGTGCGGCTTGGAGCTGCGGGTGCTGCCAATCCGATTTTGCTCTGTGAAGAGGGCGGTCAAATTGCAGCCGCAACTGCGGCAAAAGAGCCGATCGTACTCGCTGAAATCACCGTGCGCAAAGCGGGGATTTTTGAGACGACAATCGCGCACGAAGATCGAGAGATTACAATCGCGCTTTCATCGTTATTTGCCGACGATCTTGCGCGGGCGATCGGCTTAAGCCGCAGCGAATCGCTGGAGCTAAATCTATCGCGCCCAATCTCGATCGCCCGTTTTGCGGCGTATCCGATCCGCAGCGGTGCAAGCGTACTGATCTTCGATAGCGCAGACGATCGGGAGGCTGAAATTGCCGCTCAATTTATCCGCAAAACTGCGCCTTGGGCAAAGACGATCGCGCCGCCGCAAATGCCAATTTCCGAGTTGATCCGGATTATTAAAACAAACCCATTTCAATACGCTTATTTGCGAGGCTTCAGCAAAGACGAAACGATCGCCGCGTTAGCCCGCGCAGAATTGGTAACTAACTCCCTTTTTGGCTAGGTTTAACGCTTAATTTAGGCAGTTATTTGCGCACCACTCAATTAGGCGTTAATCTGTTAGACTACTCTAATGCGTACATTTTTTGGAATGTTTTTTGACGCCTTCAAAAACCTGCTGCCGATCGTGGCGGTGATCGCCTTTTTTCAGTTGGCGATCTTTGGAGGCGTACCCGATAATCTAGCTTCGATCGCCGTTGGTATGCTGATCGTCGTTTTTGGTATCGCACTTTTGTTGCAAGGGCTGGAGCTGGGGGTTTTCCCGATCGGCGAGAGCCTATCAAACGAACTCGCAGGGCGCGGCAGCCTGTTTTTGCTACTTTTGTTTGGATTTTGTCTCGGCTTTTCCGCTGTGATCGCCGAACCAGCGCTCATCGCCGTTGCCGATCAAGCCGAGACGATCAGCAACGGGCAGATCAACAGTTTTATGCTGCGGATCGTGATTTCGCTCGCGGTTGGACTCGTGATCGCATTTGGCGTGCTGCGAACGGTGCTCGGACACTTCATAATGTGGTATGTGATCGCGGGCTACGCAATGATCGTGCTGATTTCGCTCTTTGCGCCTGACGAGGTGATTTCGCTTGCCTACGACAGCGGCGCGGTTACGACCAATGTCGTTACCGTTCCTCTGATCACGGCATTCGGCGTGGGGCTTGCAGGCTCAATTCGCGGGCGAAGTATGATCACCGATGGTTTCGGACTGGTCTCTATGGCGCTGCTCGCCCCGATTGTCGGCGTTCTCCTCTACGGCATCGTCGTCTATAGCGGCGGCGTTGATGTACTTGAATCGACAGAGATTGTCGAGACGGTTACGGCGGAGATGATCGTGGAATCGCCGCTCAAGCATGCGCTGTTTGAACTGCTCGGAATGTTCCGCGATGTACTGCCGATTATCGCCGTTGTGCTATTTTTCCAGTTTGTGATTTTGCGCCGAAGGCTTGCTAGGGCGCACCATGTCGCGTTGGGTTTTGTGCTGGTGATCGTGGGGCTATACGCCTTTGTGGTCGGCTTGAAACTTGGGCTGTTCCCGATCGGTACTTCGATGGCGGAGCAGCTTGTCGACAAGGACAATAGCTTTTACATCTACCTCTTTGCCTTCGCGCTCGGCTTTGCCGTTACGATGGCGGAGCCTGCGCTGATGGTGGTCGGCAAGCCGGCGGTGGAGGCGGCGCAGGGCAAGCTCACGGCGGGTGTGATCCGTATAATGGTCGCACTCGGCGTGGCGTTTGGCATTACGATCGGTGCGCATAGGATTTTGACGGGCGATTCGATCGTGCTCTACGCCGCGATCGGTTTTGCCGCGACGGTTGCGGTTTCGTTTGTGGCGCCGCGCTATATCGTTGCGCTGGCGTGCGACTTGGGCGGCGTGGCATCGTCTGTCATCAGCGTACCGCTCATCACGGCGCTGGGGATTGGGCTTGCCAGTCAGATCGAGGGTCGGAGTATGCTCATTGACGGTTTTGGTATGTTGATCTTTGCCGCATTTATGCCGGCGATCACGGTGATGATCTATGCGATCATCGCTGAAATAAGCGCACATTTTGCAAAGGAGGGTAAATGAAGTTTTCAGTTTTGGTTGCTATTTTAGCAAACGATTTAGAAGAAAAGGCGATCAAGGTTGCTAAAGATGCGGGCGCAGAAGGCGTTACGATCATTTCTGCACGCGGCATTGGGGCGATCGAGAAAAAGATATTTTTTGGTTTGACGCACGAGGGAAGCCAATCGGTTTTGGTTTTTGTAATGGAGCGCAAACTTTCCGTTACGGTGCTTAAATCAATGTCCAAAGAGTTGGAGCTTGGCAATAACACAAAAGGTGTAGTTTTTACATTGCCATTAGAGCATATCGCAGGGGTCGATCTCACACAGATTCAGCGATTTGAACAACGGATAAAGGATGAGATATGAAAGAGACTAGTCTGTTAGTCAAGGACATTATGGTTCGTGATGTGGTGATGGTTTCACCATTTGCAACTTTGCGCGAAGCGATCGCGAGTCTGAACAAGAACAAAGTCAAAGCGCTGGTGATGGACAAGCGACACGAACACGATGCGTTTGGCATTTTAACATACACAACACTGCTGCGATTTATCGTTGCCGAAGATGGAGATATTGACCTGATCAATGTCTATGATGTTGCCGCTAAACCCGTGCTAACCGTTAGCCGCGAATTAGAGATCAAACATGTGGCGCGAATGATGGTAAATCAAGGCATTCGCCGAATGGTTGTTACGCTAAACAACAAACTAGAAGGGCTGATCACAATGGACGACATTGTGGGTACGATCCTCAAATCGGTTGAAGAGTAAAAATGGGTATAGCGCGTCTGGCGTTGTGCATATGTGTAGTTGCATGTGCGGCTTGTGGTGCAGATAACACTGTTCAAGTTTGGCAGGGTCAAGAGATTGACAAACATGAGACAGGTGAGTTTCTGCGCTTTAATCTTTACAAGCTAAACGGTGCGGAAAAAACAAGTACGCTGCTGGTTATCGGCGGTGTGCATGGCGATGAACCGGGCGGCTATTTTGCTCCCGCGCTGCTTGCCACGCACTACAAGATTACAAAAGGCGCTCTCTGGGTTGTTCCTAACCTGAACTTTGAGAGTATCGTCTTGACGCGGCGCGGACTGTACGGTGATATGAACCGCAAATTTGCCTCTGTTCGCGCAGATGATCCGGACTATTTATCGGTCAATACCGTTAAAGAGATCGCGCTTGATCCCGAAGTTGATCTGGTGATGAATCTGCACGATGGACACGGCTTTTACCGCGAGCGTTGGGAGAATACGATCTTTAACCCAAAAGCGTGGGGGCAGACTCTAGTTATCGATCAGAAAAAACTAAGCGATGTGAAGTTTGGAAATATGGACGAGATCGCCAAAAGAGTTGTCGATAAATTAAGCGTACATATGGCGAGTGATCACCACTATTTTCGCGTGAAAAATACAGAAACACGATATAAAGATGAAGAGATGCAACGCTCTTTAACATATTTTGCCATTACCAACCTCAAGCCCGCATTTGGACAGGAGACTAGCAAAAACATCGACGCATTAGCGATCAAAGTTGAGTATCATCTTCGTTCGATCGAGGAGTTTATGCACATTATGGGAATTGAGTTTGAACGCGATTTTGAACTCTCCTACGAGGGGGTGCAACAGGTACTCAACGATTACGGAACACTAAAGATCAACGATCGTATCAATTTCAGCCTGCTTGATCTCAGAAGCATACTTAGGTTTGTGCCGCTTCATGCCGACGGAAGCGATCGTTTTATCTTCGATCATCCGCTTGGGGCTGTCAAGAAAATCGGCGATCGTTACGATGTGTTTATCGGCAATAAACGAATCAGCGCACTCTATCCACAAGCGTTTGATGGCGATTGCACGCTACCGCAGGTAAGTGTGTCGATTGACGATCAAAACGGAAGTTTATTTTCGATGGGAGAGACATTTAATGTCAAGAAACATTTTGTCATTGAACCGATCGACGGCATTCGTGCAAATGTGATCGGATTTTCAGTAGATGGCGTAGAAAATGAGACAGGAATGGCGATCGCCAAAAGTAGATTAATTCCGCGTTTTTCCGAAAATGTACGCGGTTCTATCTACCGTGTTGAGTTCTACAAAGACAATAGTTTTTGCGGTATGATCAACGCAAGTTTTACTAAATAAATCAAGGAAACAAACATGAACGAAAATGAAGTAAAAGCCGTTTTAAGCGGCGTAAAATATCCGGGTTTTGACAAGGATATCGTGAGTTTTGGATTTGTGCGAAGCGTACAGATCAAAGGCGATCAGATCGCGATCGATCTTGAGATTACCGCTTCGGCTTTGGAGGTTGCAAATAAACTGCGTTCTGACATTGCGGCGGCATTTGCGGCGGTGGGGCACAAAAATGTTGCGCTTAAAATCGTGCAGCCCGCCGCGCCTAAACAGAGCAGCTCTCGCGGTAAAAACCTAGCGCCAAACATCAAAAACTTCGTGATGGTCAGCTCCGGCAAAGGCGGCGTTGGCAAAAGTACAACGACGGTCAATCTGGCGATCGCAACCGCAATGCAGGGCAAAAAAGTGGGCATTTTAGACGCCGATATTTACGGTCCGAATGTGCCGCGAATGATGGGGCTGGAAAACGAAAAGCTCAAAGCGAACGCCGAGAAGGTGTTGCCGCCCGAACGGTACGGCGTTAAGGTAATGAGTATGGGTATGATTTTAGAGCCTGCGCAGGCGCTAATCTGGCGCGGACCGATGATTATCAAGACGATTGAGCAGTTTTTTAGTGATATTTCGTGGGGCGATCTTGATGTACTCTTTTTGGATATGCCCCCTGGCACGGGAGACGCGCAATTAAGCCTCGCTCAATCTGTGCCAGTTAGCGCAGGAATTGTGGTTAGCACACCGCAAACGGTTGCATTAGATGACGCGCGGCGCGGACTGGATATGTTTGTAAAAATGCACATTCCGATCGCAGGAATTATCGAGAATATGAGCGGTTTTATCTGCCCTTGTTGCGATAAAGAGTACGACATTTTTGGTAAAGGCGGTTGTGCAACGATCGCGAGTGAGTTTAATGCGTCAATTCTCGCAGAAATTCCGATCGAACCTGCGATTAGAGAGGGAGGTGATGTTGGCGCTCCGATTGTGATAAAAGAGCCGAGCAAAGAGACAGCAAAACGCTATCTTCAAGCCGCCGATCGCTTATGGAACTTTTTGCAAAACGGCAATGCAGACAATAGCGCCATTCAACCTGTGATCAGTTAGGTTGATAATGAAGAGCTTATTTGATCAAACGCTGCTTGGATCGCTAAACTTAAAAAACCGTTTTATCCGTGCGGCAATTCATGAAAATATGCCAAACCACGAGATCAAAAGTCGTCTATTTGAGCAGTTTGAAAAGTTGGCAAAAGGCGGAGTAGGGACGATTATCACAGGTTTTACGCTGGTTGATGATACGGAAAAGCTGTATCCTATGATGGCATTTTATAACGACTCTTTTTTTGACGATCACAAAAAGTTAGTCGATCTAACGCATAGTTTCGGCGCAAAGATTATTTTGCAAATTGTCTATGTCGGATCGTACATTATGGGCGATACAAACGGTGTAGCGCCGCTTGCTCCAAGCGCGGTTGAAAACTTGAATAACCAAGTGATGCCAAAAGCGATGAATATTGATGAAATCGATCGAGTACAAGCAAACTTTGCCGCCGCAGCATTACGCGCAAAAAATGCGGGATATGACGGTGTAGAGATTCACGCCGCGCACGGATTTTTGCTTAGTCAATTTATGACGCCGCACTATAATCGCCGCCAAGATATATACGGCGGATCGACCGAAAATCGCGCGAGAATGGCGATTGAAACTTACAAAAGAGTTCGTGAAAAAGTTGGCAAAGATTTTCAAGTTTGGATCAAGATCAATGCGATCGACGGCATAGAAAACGGTGTGAAATTTGACGATGTGTTATATCTCTGCGACGAGCTGACAAAAGGCGGCATAAACGCCATAGAGATCAGCGGTTCGTGGTGGCATATCAAACAAAGCGGCGCATACTTTACAAAAGAGGCGGAAGCGATCGCCGCTTGCAACAAAACCGCTGTGATTTTAACGGGTGGAAATAATGATTTTAACGAGATGACAGAGATATTAAATCACACAGATATTGAGTATTTTGGCTTGGCAAGAGCGCTTGCCAAAGAGCCGAACTTGATTAACCAATTCGCAAGCGAGTTTCTATAAACTTCGCTTGCGATCAAATTGTCTGTTTGTCCGCCATTTCAGTTCCTTGTTGTGATATGCGGACATTATACTGTTATTGCTATCCGCTTATGGCTCTTGCATAGCCATAAACTGTTTTTTCTCGTCGTTGTAATACTCCAATTCGCCGCTTTCTAACCTGTAATACCAGCCGCGCAAAAATAGCGTTCCATTTGCAACTTTTCGCTTAACTTCAGGGTATGTCAATAGGCGGTTTAGTTGAAATAGTACCGATACCTTTTCGGTCAGTTCCAGCCGTTTTGATAACTCCATTTCGGCGGGTGAATTGAGAGTTACGAAATCTTTTGCCTCTTGTGCAAGTTCTAGCCATTTTTTGACATGGATTAGCTTTTTACTCTTGGGTATTTTGTATGCGCCGCCGATCGCTCCGCAATGCGAGTGTCCGCAAACAATAATATCGCTTACGGCGAGTACAGAAACGGCATATTCAATACCTGCGGCGGTGGCGTGATAATCATTATCGGGCGCGTATGGTGGGATCATATTTCCGATATTTCTAATAATAAACAGCTCCCCCGGCTGCGCATCGGTAATCAACGCCGGATTGACCCTCGAATCGCTGCAAGCTATAAATAGTACGCGCGGGTGCTGCCCGTTTTTAACCAGATCCAAAAACTTATTTTGGTATTTTTTGAATTTCGTCTTCTTGAACCTTCCAAACCCACTGATGAGTTTATCAATATCCATAGCAACCCCGCTTTTTGTTTAATATGCTTAGAATGACACGCCCTTTGTCATTCTTGTCCCTGCCAATCATTTCGATGACACTTTTCGCTAGAAAAGGGTCATCGAAAGGAAACCACAATGTTCAGTGCAAAAGAGGACAACACCGTATCAAGAGAACAGGTAAAGAGGCTTC
>BNUO01000085.1 GCA_025997415.1 Campylobacterota bacterium | reverse complement strand
CTTGGCTAGGCTACACCTATCAAGCCGATGGCAGCGTCCTCTCTTGCAACGATGAGCAAAAAGCCAATTACCCGAATGTCAATCTGCCCTCCTACACCCACCAAAACTACGCTTGCGTGGGGTTGGATAGCTACTTTCCGCTCAACAAACGACCGCAGTTAGACGATCTGGCTGTGTGGGAAAAAAATGGCGCAAGCGCAGCCAATCAGCATATCTATACCAAGATGGCTGACGGCAAGATTGAGCTAAAGATCGGTACTAAACCCAAAAACCCCAGCGATACGGAGGGCGATAAGCTAACAGCGCTGGTTTGCGCCCGCATTGTGGAAGAGACTCCGACAAAGAGCAACAACTTTGTGCCGATTAGCAAGTACAAGGAGGTGATCTTTGACGACGCGGCAAGTATGGATCTGGCGTTTGTTCCAAGCGACTATCTAAGTGGAAGCAACAACGCGGTGAGACAGGCGCGTATTGAGATGCGCTATTCAAAGGGTACGACCGTTGGCGGCGCGACAACCTATCCGCCTTGTGATGACGAAACGGCGACTTGGGAGGAGTTTACCGATCCTGCGATCGCTAACCCAGCAAAGACAAACATATACTCATTCGATAGCTTCTCAATCCGCCCTGCGGCATTTGCGGCAAGCGTTAAACAAACCGATCCGTTTATCGCAGGTGAGGCATACAACCACAAGAGCGGCAAGAGTGATCCGATCGAGATAACAACAAGCAAAGGGTATACGCAAGGAGTCTTTACCAGCAGTAGCACGATGTTGCGCGTTACGGGCAGCGATAGGGCGGTGAGTACGGCTAAGTTCAATCAAAGCGATCTGGTAACGACGATCGGCTTTGCCAACGGCGTTTCGGAGATCAACATTTCGTATGACGAGGTTGGCGAGGTGATCCTCAATATCACGGATAGCGAATGGACGAAGACCGAAGAAAAAGGCGACTGCATTGATGGCAGTTTCGACACGACTGTTCCGAATCCAAAGTATCCAACGAGCGATGTACGCAGTGCGCAGGTTGGCTGCTTGGTTGGCATTGCACCTGATGGCAATTTGAGCGTGGCAGTTCGGTTTGTGCCAGATAGGTTTATTATCAGCAGCGCAGGAACGGATCATGTCTTTGAACTCAACAACTCTACGAGTGTTGGCGGCGCAAGCAGCGGCAGCTTTACCTACTATGCAAATGCAGGTGAAGGGCAGTCGCTAGGGATCAATCTCGATATGAGGGCGGTCAATGCCAAAGGCAAAACGACCAAGTTCTATAACTACTCAGTAGCAGCACCCGCAACAGAGGGCAACTACAGCCAAGATATGGACTATGCGATCGGATTTCCCAATGGCGCTCAGGCGATCATCGATTCGCTGGGAGCTACGCTTTGGGGCAATCCGGGCGGTTGGAAGTCAGATATTTGGACGGCGGGCGAGGCGCGTAAAACGATCGAGATTAACTTCAATCGATCCGTTACTGTGCCGATCAAACCGCTGACGCTTAGCGCAACAGATATCAATCTGTCGGTTACTGACAAGGATAGGCGTTCGGGTTCGGGAGTTGGTAGTGGTAGTGGCGCGAACTTCTACTACGGTCGTTTCTATGCGCCAAAGGCGGCAACAGCGGAAGGAGTGGCAACTGTCAATCTCTATACAGAGATCTACTGCACTAGCGTAACCCTGTGCAATATGATTCCAACGATCAAAGCCTCTGACGATCGGGATTGGCAGCGGGTTGAAGACAGCGTTAGCGAGGCAAATGTAACAGTGAAGATCGGTAGTGGTAGTACGGATACTCTGAAGTTTGATGGTATCAAGAGCGGCGGTTCTGCTCCTGTCCCATATTCGGGTGTGAGACCTCGTGAGTTTCCTGTACATCTAAGCGTTCCGCCCTACCTCTGGCACCACCCGTTTGGTCATGCTTATACGGAGGTAAGAGTTCCCGCAAATCTTGGTTATGCTGAAACGAGACGAGACTGCTTTACGCACCCATGCTCAAGCGTTGAGTTTATGCCGATTCAAACCGAACAGTGGGGCGGCACAGGCGATGCAGAAACTGATCGATCGTTCAAAGATGACGCGATTAAAGAGAGGACACCGCCAAGGATCAGTTGGTAAATCGGCATAGTGATATTGTGATAACCTTGCAAATCCGAAGTTAGATTTCGGATCTGCAAGGTTGCATATCAGGAGAAGCTATGTATATCGATCGAATAGCTAAGTTTGAGATCGCACGATCGCTCTCATATTTTCCCGTAACGGCGATCACCGGATCGCGGCAATGTGGAAAATCCACGCTGGCAAAACGGATACTATCCGAAGCGCCTGCGGGTATTTATCTTGACTTGGAACGCCCGTCCGATATTCAACGACTTACTAACGCCGAACTATTTTTGTCGTCGCAAAAAGAGAAACTAATATGTATTGACGAGATTCAACGAATGCCAAATCTATTTCCGCTGATTCGATCTCTTGTCGATGAATGGAATCGCCCCGGAGCTTTTTTAATTCTTGGATCGGCTTCGCGTGATATGCTAAAACAATCTTCTGAAAGTTTGGCGGGTAGAGTTTCATATCATCGTTTGACTCCGTTTTTGTGGGACGAAATAAAAACCAATTTTTCATTTGAACAAATTTTAACTAGGGGTTCGTATCCAAATAGTCTGCTTGCTCCCGATGCTGCTCTATCGTATCAATGGCGCGAAAACTTTATAGCAACATTCTTGGAACGAGATATATTGCAATGGACAGGCGCTTCGCCCGATTCAATACGCAGGCTTTGGCAGATGTTAGCTCATCTCAACGGGCAGACTGCCAACTATTCTAAAATCGCAAGTTCGCTCGGCGTGAGCGATAATACCGTCAAAAATCAGATCGATCTTCTTTCGAGTACATATATGGTCGAGATCGTACCTTCGCATTTTTCCAATATAGGAAAACGGCTTGTCAAAGCGCCAAAAATCTATATTGCAGATTCGGGAATTACCGCAACCTTACTAGGTTTAAGATCTTACGAAGATATACTTGGTTATCCGGGTTATGGCGCTATGTGGGAGCAGATTGTACTAACTAACATTCGCGGAAATTATCCAACGGCGGAGATATTTCATTATCGATCGTCTGGCGGCGCTGAAGTGGATTTTATCGTCAAAATCTACGATAAGATATTTGCTATTGAATGTAAAGCCTCGCTTAGTCCTACGCTTTCAAAAGGTGTTTATTCTGCGCTTGAAGATATAAAACCCGCGCACACATTTGTCGTTATTCCGTCAAAAGAGGGCTGGATTATGTCAAAAGATATTGATGTCCTTTCGATCAACAATCTAGGAGTTGCAATGCAAAATTACCGTAGCGGCGGCGCATAAATGCGCTTTGCCTACAGCTTGATCGCTGTGCCCCATTCGGGCGAAAAGCTAAGTCCCGTTTGAACGAACGCGCTTTTCTTGTTCCAGTTGGCAAAACTGCTCTGATAGCAGTGGCGGCAGGAGGCGGGCATTGAATTTTCATCATTAACCAACGAACGAAAGCGTCGCAGCTCTTCGGAGTTCCACATCTGATCAAACGAGTTGTATTTGTCGATGTGAAAGAGCTTGATCGGCGTGGACATACACGGTCGTACAAAACCGTCGCTGCCCAGAAAAAAGTCGCGCCACGCGGTGAAGCACGGCTTGTGTGAGCGCTCACCGGCAGGGTCGTCGCCATGAATGTGCGGCAGTTTGACCTTGATACCGATCTCTTGTGCGATCGCCTCCGCCTCCGCAAAAACCTCGCGCACCTCATCTTCGTTTCCTAGCAAAACCTGATCTTCCATCGACTTTTCAAACGCCGTCAAGAAAACCGCTTTCGCCTCTTGCAGTCCCATTTCGCCCGCCAATCGCACGATTTTTGGAAACTCGCGCAGATTTTTCTTCATCAGTGTAGTTACAAAATTCATATAAGGAAATGGTGTTTTGGTCCGTGCTTTTTCATCGACGATCGCCGCAATCCCGCCAAAAATCTTGTGCATTTTCACGCCTCGTCGTATCTCGCTGTTTAGCGCTTCATCGCGCGCGTCAATACTCACCGCGATCACATCGACTTCGTACTTAAAAATCTCCGATCGCAGCTCTTGCAGCTTCATTCCGTTGGTACAGAAGTACTTTCGCAGTCCCCGATCGTTCGCCCACGTGAGAAAGTTGGAAAACTGCGGATGAACGGTCGGTTCGCCCCAGCCCATCAGCGTTACCTCTTCGACGAATTGGCTTATATCTTCAAACTTCTTTAGCCAATTAATGTCAAAACGGGTCGCCTTGAAAAACGCCGAATTGCGCCCACACATCGCGCAGTCGAGGTTGCATGCGCTCGTCATCTCAAAGACAAATCGCAGCGGTTTTGAAACCAGTTCGCACGCGCCCGAACGCATCGCCGCTTGGCTCTGCGCCGTATTTTCCTGCCGCGTTGCCGTCAGCTCTTTGGTCTGTATCAACTGATCTGTTTTTGCGCGTATAACCGTGCTCATTGTTGCTCCCATTTCATCCAAGGCGCGTTGCCTGTATTGACTAGTTCCGTCAGCTCCTGCTTATCGCGCAGCGTGTCCATCGACTTCCAAAATCCCGTGTGTTTGTATGCGTTTAGTTCGCCCAAGCTCGCCAAACTTTCCAACGCTTCGCGCTCCAAAACCGTCTCTTTGCCCTGCGGAATGTGATCGAAGATCGCAGATTCCATCACAAAAAATCCGCCATTAACCCAAGAGCCGTCGCCATCGGGCTTCTCGTTAAATGCGCTGACCAAGTTTGCATCGATCGAAAGCGCACCGTACTTGCCTGCGGGCTGCACCGCCGTCAGCGTCGCAATCTTGCCCGATCGTTCGTGCGAGGCGATTAGCTCGTGCATATTGACATCGCTCACGCCATCGCCATAGGTGAGCATAAACCGCTCGTTGCCGATCATCTTTTTTGCCATCGCCAGCCGTCCGCCCGTAAGCGTGTTCTGCCCCGTGTAGAGCATCGTAACCCGCCACGGCTCGGTTCGGTGTTTGTGAATTTCGACCGTGTTTTGCGCCATATCGACCGTGATGTCGGAAAAACGGGTGTAGTAGTTGATGAAAAAATCTTTAATCACATGCGACTTGTAGCCCGTGAGCACGATAAACTCGTTAAAGCCCCAGTACGAGTAGATTTTCATAATGTGCCACAGAATGGGTCTATTGCCTACTTCAACCATCGGCTTGGGCAAAATCGCCGTCTCTTCCGAAAGGCGCGTTCCGTATCCGCCCGCTAAAATAACTACCTTCATAAATCGCAGTCTAACCGATCGCTACTTCAGCCGCTCATACCAGATCGACGGCTTTTCGCCTGTCAGCCGAGCGAGGATTTTTGAGAGCGGTTTTGTCGGAGCGCCAAGCGTTACGAGCGCGTCGATCAGCCACTCGTTTTCGTTTGTGCGCGTATCGGCGACTGGCGGAAATAGCACAATCGTCCATTCGCCCTTCGTGTTCATCGTGCCGATCGCGGCGGCAAAATCCTTTGTCGATCCGTCAAAACGCTTTTCGTGCAGCTTGGTCAGCTCCTTAAACGCGGCAACGCTTCGATCGGGCAAAATCGCAGAGAGATCGGCGGCAAACTCTGCGATCCTGTGCGGCGATTCGTAAAAGATGATCGGATACGAAAGCCGCGCAATTTCGCCCAGCGCACTCTTTCGCGCCTCGCTCTTGTGCGGCAAAAAACCGTAAAACGCAAACCGTCCTGAACCTTCGCCGCTGGCGGCATACGCGGTGATCGCGGCGTTTGCGCCCGGCAGCGCCTCGAACTTCACGCCGTTTTTGACGCACCACGCGGCAAGCAGCGCACCCGGATCGCTCACGCACGGCATTCCCGCATCGCTGGCAAAAACGCACGGACGATCGAAAACGGTTCGATCGAGCCTGTCGATCGCGGACTGTTCGTTGTGTGAGTGCAGAGAGACAAAAACGGGGGATTCGTAAAACGATGCGCCAAAGCGATCGGCAAGTAGCGCCAAAAGTCGCTTGGTTACGCGCGTATCTTCGCAGAAAAAAACCTCAGCCTTTCGCAGACGATCAAGTGCGCGAAAGGTGATGTCTTCGAGGTTGCCGATGGGCGTCGGCACAAAACTGAGCACTTATGCCAAGCCGTACTTTCTGTTGAACTTCTCAACGCGCCCCGTTGTGTCCATGCTCTTTTCGCTGCCCGTGTAAAATGGGTGGCATTTGTCGCAGATGTCAAGACGGATCGACTCTTTGTTTGATTCGATCGTAAATGTGTTGCCACAGGCACAAGTAACTGTGCATTCTACTAGTTGTGGGTGAAGTTCTTTTTGCATTTTCAGTGCCTTTCTTTCGCTTTTGAAAAATTAAGGGCAAGATTGTACCACCGCTTTGCTTGGAGCTTATGACGAATAACATTTTTTTACTACAATTTGCCCACAAAACCAGAAACAAAGGCGGATCGTGGCGGCTTCGATCGGAATCGTGGATTATCAGATGGGCAATCTCGCAAGCCTCCAAAACTCGCTCGCAGTCATCGGCAGCGCGGCGCGGATCGTGCGCGATCCGTGCGAACTTGGATCGCTAGACAAGCTGATTTTGCCCGGCGTTGGCGCGTTTGGCGATGCGGCGGATCACCTGCACAAAAGCGGTTTGGACGAGGCGATCACGGCGTTTGTGCGCGCAGGAAAGCCGCTTTTTGGCATTTGTTTGGGTATGCAAATGCTGTTTGAGCGCAGCGAGGAGTCGATCGGCGCAAAGGGGCTTGGGCTGCTTGCGGGCGAGGTCAAACGGTTCGATCCCACGCAAGCGGCGCACCCGATCAAAATCCCGCATATGGGCTGGAATGCCGTGCATACGCGCCACAAATCGCCGCTTTTTGAGGGGCTAAACGACGGCGATCGGCTCTATTTTGTCCATTCATTTCACGCCGTTTGCGGTGAAAGCGAAACCATTTTGAGTGCGTTTTACGGCTACGAATTTCCCGCCGCTGTGGGTCATGACAACATCTTTGGACTCCAACCCCACCCCGAAAAAAGCCACAAAACGGGACTGGAAATCTTGCGAAACTTCACCGAGTTGTAGCGGGACATTTTTAAGATATGCACGGTAGCATTACGCGGCAAAACAAAGGAGAACCAATGACAACCACGAGAATATCGGCAACCGAGAGAGAGAGAGAGAGAGAGAGAGAGTAACTGACACCGCCCCAGTCGAGGGAAATCGATCGTTTTGGTATGCGTTTATTCCGAATTTTATCGGTACAGCAAAGAGAAGCGAGTATTGGGCGGTTTTGGGCACTCTGGTTGCTTTTTATATGACTGTGT
>BNUO01000084.1 GCA_025997415.1 Campylobacterota bacterium | reverse complement strand
AGACCATCCTCGCTTTTCAAAAGGCCGAAACGCTTGATCCGGACAACGCTCTTGCTTCGTTTTATCTCGGTGAAACGTTCATTGCCCGGGGACGCCTTTTGGAAGCGGCGGAAGCTCTGGAACGCGCCGCAAAACGCAAGGCCGCAAAAAACGACATGCTCCTCATCCTGCAAACACTCGGACGTGTCTACGAACGGTTCGGCGATCAGGAAAAGTCCGCCGCTGTTTGGGGGAAAATGGAGGAAATGTTCCCGGACGATCCGGATGTGCTTGTGCGGATCGCCGAAACACTCGAAGATGAGGAACAATTCGAGGCCGCTCTTGTCCGTTATCAGAAACTTGCCTCGCTCGGACAAAACAGCAATGAAGCAAGAGTCCGTTTCACGCTTTCCGCCGCCGACATCAAAATCCGGCTGGGCAACAAACAGGAAGCGGTTGCCGATTTTGAAAAACTTCTCGAAGAACTGGCCGGTGAAAGCTGGCTTGCCGAATCGGTTCGCAACCGCATCGAACGGGTTTTCGTGCGTCAGACCGATTATGCCGGTCTTGCCGGATACTGGAAAAAACGGCTCCAAACGCATCCGAACGATCTTGAAACAATGCGGCGGCTGGCGGTGACGCTGTCGCGGCTTTCACGGACGGATGAAGCGAAAGAGCTTCTCAAAAACGGGATTGAAAAAGCGCCGTCGGATATTCAACTGCGGCTGGCGTATATCAATCTTCTTGTTGCCGACAAGGAATTTGAAGAAGCGGGACGGCAATACGCGGCAGCGGACAAACTTGAGCCGGGGAATCCCGATGTGATTTCGCAATGGGGACTTGCCGTTCTGGAAGACCGCTCTGTTGATGAAACACAACGCAAGGCGAATGCCGCAAAAATCTGGATGAAATTGGTTGACGCACGTCCGAACGATACCGCGGTGATCCTGAAAGCCGCCGACTTGATGTCCGGTACGGATATTCACGACGAAGCCGAGACGCTTTACATCAAGGCGGCGGGAATTGCCGAGAAACTCAACCCGGACGATCCGTCGTACCGTGAGTATCTCGGTTATTACTATCACCGGACCGGTCAAAAGGAAAAAGCGTTGGAAGCATTCCGTCAAATTGCCGAAGGAAAACGCCGCACGCCGCAAAATCTTTTGCGGCTTGGAAACACCTTGCAGAGTCTCGGCTGCGCCGAAGAAGCCGTTGACGCCGTAAAAACCGCCGCCGAACTCGCGCCGAAAGATTTTAATGTGCAGATTCGGTATTGTGAGATGCTGATCGACAGGCTGGAGGGAGGGGATAAATGGGGCATGAGTTCCGGCCCTGATATCCATGCAATTCCCAATTTCCTACAGCCTGCACAGCAACAGCTTTCCGTTGTGCGGGGTTTGATAACGAATGACGCGGAGCTTGAACAGACTGTTCAACTGGAGATCAAACTTCTTGCTGTAACCGGTGAATTATCCCAGGCGGCGGATAAATGGGGCATGAGTTCCGGGCCTGATATCCATGCAATTCCCGATTTCTACCGCCTCGCCGGGTACCGCCGCGCGGCAGGCCGTTATGATTTGGCGGCAGAGGCAATTGAAAAGGCATTGGAGTCGGAACCGGCGTCGCTGTTGTTCCTGCGGACGGCGGCGGAAATTTATGCGAAAGGATTCCAGCCTCTCAAAGCGGCGGGGATTTATGAGAAATTGACCGCCGCCGATCCGCCACACCGTGTTGAACATTTGAAACACTTGGCCGAACTTCAGCGTGAAACCGGTCAAACTGACAAAGCGGTGGAAACCGCCCGGCTTGTCATGGCCTCCGGTTCCGGGAGTGCCGCCGACAGCAGGTTTTACGCCGATATGCTTTTGAATGTCGGACGCCGCGGCGACGGTATTGAAGTGTTACGCCGTGCCGCGCGGATTGATCCGGCGGACACGGTTTCACTCCACGCACTCGCCGGTCAGCTTGCCGAAAACGGGCAATTGGATGAAGCGATTGAAACCGTTTGGCGGATTTATGACCGTGCTCCGGACTTGCAGGCAAAACTTGCCGTTATTGACAAACTTTCGGATTACTATCAGATGTCGCGACGGTTTGAGCAATTGATCAAGCGTCTGCGTCAAAACGCTGAAACCCCGTCAACCCGGCGTGAAGCGGTTTACTGCCTGGCTCAGGCATATACCGACGCCGGTGATTATCATGCCGCAAGAGATACATTGGAAACACTGTTGACCGGTGCCGATACCGGAGATGATAAAAACACCGGCGGCGCATTTTTGCTGAACCGACTTTCAAGAATCGCGGAAATGCAGGGCGACAATGCTTCGGCGGTTCAATATCAGGAAATGCTTTGTGCCGTCAGCGATAATCCGCAGGATCAGAGCCGTTTGCTGTCGCTTTACCATGCCGCCGGCGAAAAGGAAAAAGCGTCATTGCTGCTGATGCAGTCGGTACTCTCACAAACCGACTTCAACGCCCAGCTTGCCGTTTTGGATCAAATGCTCGCCGCCGAAGAATACACTTCCGCCGAACAGCTTTTGAAACGTCTGGAAACCCGCCTCCCAACCAACTGGCAACTCCTCTACAGACAACTGCAAATTGCCTACTGGAAAAACAATATAGCCCTCGCGGAAGAAACTATCAGGACTTTGCGGGAGCTTCCGCCTAACGCACCGCTGGCGGAAAAGCAAAAGCGTAATTATTATATTCCCCGATGGTTGGATCAGAATCCGGTATTGTATCAGGCGTTGTTTGTGGAAAGTATGCCGGGCTACATTTGTAACGGTTCAAAAAGGGTGATTTTCATTCCGGAAACCGCCGATGATGCCGAATTTGCGGCGGTTATCTGGAAACTCAAACTGTCCTATGACCGGGATATGAAAGATATTGAAAACAATACGCCGCCGGGTACATTGAAATTGGATCGGTTTATACGAACCATGAAAGAAATTGCCCGAAATTATCCGGAAACATCCGGTAACAAAGACGTTCTTATGATGCGGATACGTTTGGGAATGTTTTTTAGGATATTCGGCAACCTTGCTCCGGTTCATACAAATCAGGAATATCAGAAGTACATGAAGGAACATTATCAGGAGTTTATGGAAGAATACGACGCCTCCATGAAAAGGGTTTCGATAAAACTGGCTGTGGCCGGTGAAATGGAGTGGGAGTTTCAGGCATTTTATGCAATTGTAATGTTGAAAGAATCGGCGGACTACGAGGCGGCGGACACTGAAAAATCGGATTGGCTGATGAAATTCATCCGCCGAACCATCGAAGAAAATCCTGACCGTGTTCCGGATATTGCGGCTAATTATTCAGCACTCGTTGATATTTTCCATCGATCTGACCGTGAAGAAAAAATCACGGCACTTCAAAATATCCTTGAAAACGCGGGCAAGGAAAATCCTGAAATTTTTCTGAGAATGGAATCGTCCGTGCTTCATCAAAATCGGAATGCCGCCGATCCGTTTCCCGAAATGAAAGACCGGCTCGTGAGATGGAAGGACGCCGTGATTCAAAATATTATAAGTAAACATTCGCCGCTTGGTCTAAACTACCGGGATGTTTATAGCGATTATTTTAATATATATATCCGTCAACCGCTTTATGTGATATTTGGTGATGAAAGAGTTCAGAATGCGGAAAAAGATTCGTTCATTCCATCACTCGGCGGGAATATAAGCGGGAATACAGAGAGAATTGTTTCGGTATCTCATGCCGGAGAAAAGAAAATTTTCACGCCGGACGAAATAAAAAAACTGCATGAACTTGACCGCCGGGTTTATCAGATGCTCGACCTTTATTTTGAATTGCAGGGGGAAATTCGTGCCGTACAACTTGAAAAACGCCGGGAATCAACCGGGATCGGTGCTAAAGAAATGCGGCTGCTTAAACAATATCAGTATTATTTGAGCGGACGCGACCGGCTGGAAACACTTCAAATCCGGCGGCTTATCAATTACGGCATATATGAACTGGAACTGTATCACAGCTTTCTCAATGAAATACCTCAGTTTTTTGCAACGCTTGACCGGCTGATGAAAAATTCTACATTGGATGAAGATGCAGCAGGAGAGGAAATCATCACCGATCATTATGAACGCTTCCAAAAGTACATTACCGGTAAAGCGGCGGATTCCCATGAAGGAACCGCACAAATCGCCAAAGATTTTCTGGCGTCGTTCAACTACGACCTAAACCGGGACGAGGAAAATGACGCTGAAAACGCACGTATTTTCCGGGATTTGGAAATGGAATACATCGAATCCGAAAAAAATTCCGCCGTGTTTCCCGTCTCAAGAAAGATATTGCTGGCGGCTTTTTATGCACAGTCGGGAAAATATCAACAGACCGCCGAAGTGCTTGATATGATTCCGGTCAATGCAGCCGATTTCAAACTCAGGGAAGTGATTGTGCTCCGGCTTTACGAAAAAGAATCTTCGGAACTGAAGGCAAATCCCAAGTTCCGCTTTCTTCCTCCAACTCATCCCTTGCAAGACTTTGCCAGAGATTTCGGAAACCGTGTACAAACTTCATGCAGCCGTTTGCTTGGGTATCAGCTTACCGTTAGTGAACTCAAACTGCTGTATTCGTCACTGTGTTTGTTGAACCGGGATCAAGAAGCCGAAACCGTCCGTAACCGGATTTTGACAGCGGCCAATGATTTGAAAACCATCCATGAACTGCTTGAAGAACTCCGCAATGATCCGAACAGGGAGCAAGCGGCTCAATTTGCGGTGAAAGTTCTGCTGTCGTCGGCATTTTCCGGTGTTCGAGCCATGCGGTATGACAGTTATGCCAGAGAGGTTAAATCACTGGCCTGTGATATGCTTCAAAATGCCGGGAAACTCGAAGAGGCCGTCACGCAAATGGAAATGCTGCGGGAAAAATTTCCTGATTCATTCAACACAGCGGCGTCACTGGCGGATATATATTTCCGGATCGGGCGTGATGACGATGCCCGAAAAATTGTCGGGGAAATGGGCAAACAAATCACCGGTGATGATGTAGAGCAGATAATGACGTATGCCGTTGTTTTACGAGAATTGGGTATGAAAGATGAAGCCGTGGAATGGATGTGCCGAGGTGCCGAAAAGGACCCTGTTCATTTCAGCCGTAATTATTGGCTGTATGAACAATTCTTCCGTGATGCAAGACAGGAAAAAACATTGGAGGAACTTTACAAAAAGCTGACTCCGCAAATGCCGCCTCTCAATACGATGGAATTTATGAAATGATGAACTTTTCCGGAAACCTGTACTATTGAATTTGTGAGGATTTCAGCGTTGCGCCGCATACTGCATTCGGCCATGAATGTAAATATCGTTCTCAATTTGTCGGATATTCAGACGGTTCAACGGAACAGCGTCCATCATTTTTTCGACACCTAAACCTTCTAAAGGGGACGGGGCGTTTTGCCCGCCTGCGAGTTTTGGGGCAATGAAAATGTGACATTCGTCAATGAGTTTTTGGTCGAACAGATGGCCGAGGAGCGTTCCGCCTCCTTCGGCAAGAAGATTCGTCACTCCCCGGTCTGCAAGGTTTTTGAAAAATGAAAGGAACCGCTCCAGATAATCCTTTTCCGGAAGCACAAGCACTTCGCACCCTTTTTTCCGCAATCGGGTAATGTTTTTTTCATCTGCATAAGGACCGACAGCCGCGATGACAAGCGAATCATTAGCCGAACATGCAAGTTTACTTTCCGGATTGAGCGTTGCTTTGGAATCCCAAACGATGCTGATCGGCGTTCTGATTCCCGGTGGACGGACGGTAAGCTGCGGATCGTCCAGTCGGGCGGTGTTGCTTCCGATCATGATCGCGTCCATCCGTCCGCGAATCCGATGCACAATTTTTCGCGATGCTTCCGACGAAATCCAGTAACTCGAACCATTGCGTGCGGCGATTTTTCCGTCAAGAGTCATTGCCCATTTGGCAAGAATCCAGGGACGCTGATTCTCAATCCGCATCAGATACGGAGCATTCAGTTCATGGGCTTCTTTTTCAAGACACCCGACGGAAATCTTAATTCCGGCACTTTCAAGTTCCCGGATTCCACCGCCGGCCACTTTCGGAAACGGGTCCCGCATGGCAATTACAACCCGTTTGATTCCCGACTTGATGATTGCTTCACTGCACGGCGGCGTTTTTCCATGATGACAGCACGGCTCCAATGTGACGTAAAGCGTTGCATTTTCCGGCACGGTTTCGAGTTTTTGCAGAGCTTCGATTTCGGCATGTGCCCCGCCGAATTTTTGGTGAAGCCCTTCGGCGATGATTTTACGGTCATGAACAATCACGCATCCGACCATCGGGTTCGGCTCCGTAAATCCCTCCCCTTGAAATGCAAGCTCAACAGCCCGCTGCATAAAAATTGTATCACCGGTTACAAAAGAAGGTTCCATTGAATTACACACTTAAAACTCAAGTTACTTCCAAAAGTGCACAAAAATTTTTCCCAGCATTACAGCTCTGAAGAAAGGTTTTTCATTCAAAATACGTAAAAAACAATCAAAAAACTCTCCGCAGTCTTTGTGTTTCTGCGAGGTATACTAGCCGGTAAGGCACAGTGCTTCGCGTTCAACGAACCGCCTTCCGTTGGTCGGCTTGCGTCGTTCAAAATTAACAATTTGTTCCGTGCAGAGTATATACTCAAGTTACTTTAAATTTCCCCATGAGAACAAGATGAGTGTCCCACCAATGAGGACGCGGTTTTATGTCACACGAAACGTCAAGTCCATACTGACTACGGTATAAAAAAATATTTTCATGATATTTGCTTTATATTGTACTCCGAAAATTCCGAAAATACAAGCGGTATATTACTAAAACATTTTTCAAATATGCGGTGTGAAACTTTACCCAAACCATGAAAAAATATGCATATACTCAAGTTACTTTAAATTTCCTGTGAAAACAAGGCAAGCGTCCCGACGAGGACGCGGTTCTGCATTACGTGAAGCGTCAATACCCCGATTACGGTATATTTATTGTCACTGTTCATCAATCACCAACGGAAAATTGCGCTGAACAAGATAACCTTCTTTTGCCGATGCAAGGACAACACGTAAAAACCAATCATACCGGTCGATGCCGGAATGTATGTATGCCATACGGACGGAACATAATTCACGTGAAAGAAAAACCGAAAATGTATGACGCATCGGATTGTCAGGAGTGATGTCCGAGTCCTCTTCCATGACTTCCACAATGTAATTGGCACATTCCTCACGAAATTCCTGCGTACTTGAATGTCTGCCGCCCTGAACATTGTACGACTCGGTTTTTATCATGACTGTAAAAAATTCAAGATGACACTGTTGAAAATTTCCCTGTTGTTCGACCCAAAACTGATATTCCTTTTCAATCTGTATGCACTTTGTCATCCTTGAAGTTTTGTTAATTTTTGATTTTGAGATGCGGTACATTTGTCGGATGAAGGTAGGCGACATTTCACTGAAAGGCCGCGTTGCCGACAGGCAACTTTTTTAGTCGGTTTGCACCAGCGTTTCCGCTCGCCGAGAGGAAACCTACCTTGACACAATAGACATTGATACCGTATTACAAATTATATTTACGATGCAATAGTAAAGAATGAAAAATTGAAAAAAACTCATCGCTCTACACTCACCGTTTTCCCTCTGATTTTCCAAGCCAGAGCCGGGACGATTTCTTTGTCATCGCCGGCAACGTAATGGCTTTCGCCGCCGTCGGCGACGGTGCGGGCGAGGATCGTTTTCCAGGGACGGAAATAATACCGGGGATCGCTTTTCGACGGG
>BNUO01000083.1 GCA_025997415.1 Campylobacterota bacterium | reverse complement strand
GCGGGCGGCAAAGCGGGTGGTGTGGGTGGCGCGATCGGCGCGGTTACTGTGGCGGCAGGTGCGGGCGCAGGCTGTGCGGGCTGTGCGACTGGTCTGGTCAAATACCAAATAACAAACACGATCAGCAGTAGTAGCAGCAACAAAAGCAAGATATTTCTCGCCGCGTTGCTCTTTTTGGATTCCTCTTTGACAGTTTCTTTTGGCATTGCGCCCTCCTTGACTTTAAGGCAACATAGCGTAAAAGCGCTGTAGCTAAGCGCAGAGTTCCAAGCAAAGGATCGCGGTTACGCCGCTAGGATCATATAGCCGAGTTTGGATTGGCAGGAGATCAAGGTTTTTGAAAGTTTGTGCCGCAAGCGAAACATCAGCGATCGAAGCGCCCCTTCGCCCGCAAACTCATCGTTCCAGACAAAACTCTCGATTCTCTCAACCGAGACGATCCGCCCCGCATTTTCGGCGAGTATCGACACCAGACGCACCTCCCGATCGCCTAACTCCACGATTTCGCCGTTGTGCAGCAGCCGCTTCGCTTCGTGATCATATGCGTAACCATCGCGCAGAGCGATCAGCCGCAAACTTGCAAGCTCTTGCGGATGCAGGCGATCGCGCAGGACGGCGCACTCGTTTTGCGCGGCGCTGACGGCGGCGTGTTTGCGCAGCGCGATCGAAATGGCGATCGCAAGTTCTGCGCGTTTGAAAGGCTTGAGTACATAACCGTACGGCTCAACCTCGCCCGCGCGAGCTATAGTTTTTGCGCGATCGTTTGCCGTCAAAAAGACAATCGGCACCGCCCGAAGCCGCGTGATCTCCTGCGCAAGCGCTATGCCATCTTCGCCGTTTTGGAGCGTAATGTCCATTAGCACCAGATCGGGCGATTTCTGAGCCGCAAGTGAGAGCGCCCGTTCGCCATTTGCCGCAACGCCGATCGGTTCGTAGCCCTCCTCGCGCAGGATTTCGCAGATGTTCATCGCAATAATGCTCTCATCTTCGACGACCAATATCCTCGCGCCCATTTTCATCCTTTAGTCGGCTGCGAACCTCAGCATACAGGCAAAACCACGCTCGTTATCAAGCGTAATCTTGGCACAGAGCTGATGTTCTGCGATATTGCTGATGAGTTGCCAGCCGAGTGAATTTGAGTTGGCGATCATCTCGCGGCTGCACCCGCTCCCGTTGTCAATCACTCCAAAGACGATCGTCTCATCTTCGCGCCGCATAACAACCGTGATCGCAAGAAAGTCGCCCGAAACATATTTGACGGCGTTGAGAAACAGCTCGTGAATAACCAGCGCAATGGGAATGGCGCGGGGCATTTGCAGGTAGATCGGCTCCGTCTCAAGCGTCAGATCGATGGGATTCGTGAGCGCGTAGAGTTCGATCATCGTTTCGGTGAGCGACTTGATGTGCGCTTGCATATCGATCGCGGCGGGGCGATCGCTCTTGTAGAGCATCTCATGGACGAGCGCGATCGCGTAAATGCGGCTTTGGCTCTTGTAGCAGATCTCTTTGATGTGCGGATCATCTTCGCGCCTAGCCTGCATTTGCAGGAGCGAGGAGACGATCTCAAGGTTGTTTTTGACGCGGTGGTGAATCTCTTTTAGCAGCGTCTCTTTGTCGTTTAATGAGTTTTTAAGCTCCTCGTTTTGCTCCACGAGCTGCGCTGTCTGCGCTAGTTTGTCGGTGATGTCGCGGACATGGGCGCAGATAAGTTCGCTCTCGTCGCTGCAAAAATAGAATGAGAGCACCGAAACGGGCAGTTTTGTGCCGTCCTTGCGCCGCTGCTCGGACTCAAAACGGATCGTCCGCCGCTCTTTGATGAGGTTCAAAAATGTGGTCGTGTGCAACTGCGGATTGTCTTCGATGTCGCCAAGCCGCATTTCAAGAAGCTCGTTTTTTTCGTAGCCGAGCATTCGGCACGCCGCTTGATTGACATAGAAAAACTTGGTGTCGGTGATCTCAAACCAGTAGATCGCGTCCGCGCTGGTTTCGAGCGCTAGATTAAACAGTTGCAAACCGCGCTTCTGCTCTGCAAGGTTCATCAGCGCATCTTCGGTAACCCGCGAGGAGCTTCGCAAAATCGCGTAGAGAAAAAACGCCGAAAAGACAAAAAACGCAACGCCGATCGGCAGCGTCCAGTACGAGCCGCCGCGCGAGACGATCAGCGCGGTTGAAATGCGATCGACCGCGCTCACGCCGAGTACGCCTACGATCGCAAAGCCGAAAGCGTGCAGACGCGCCTTGTAGCGCAGATCATCAACGCCATCGGTTTGCGAGAAAAATAGCCGCCTAAACCACCGCACGATTCGGCTAAAACCGATGTGTGCTCTGCACGCTAATCCACTGATCGTTGGTAAACTTATCGACCACCCATTGATCGTTAAAGTGTCCGACGCCGCTTGCTTTCACGCCGCCAAACATCACATGCGCCTCGTCGTTGATCGACTGATCGTTAATGTGGATCATTCCCGTTTCGACCCGCTTGGCAATCTGTATGCCGCGAAAGAGATCTTCGGTAAAGATACTGCCGCTTAGTCCGTACTCCGTGTCGTTTGCAAGGCTGATCGCCTCATCTTCGTTGGCAACTTTGATCACCGACGCGACAGGTCCAAACACCTCGCAGCAGGCGGTTTGCATAGTGTTTGTAACCGATGTCAAGATACACGGCGTCATCACATTGCCGCTGATTTTGCCCTCTAGCGCCACCTTTGCGCCCGCTGCGATTGAGCCTTTGACGAGGTTGGAAACGCCCTCAAGCTGCGGACGGTTGATCAGCGCACCCAAAAAGTTTGAATGCTCCAGCGGATCGCCCGCCTTGAGCAGTTTGGACTCCTCGACAAACGCTTCCACAAAACGGTCGTGAATCTGATCGGTCAAGATAATGCGGTTAAGCGACATACAGATCTGCCCCGAATGGAAAAACGCGCCAAACGCCGCCGCTTTCGCCGCCTTTTCGATGTTTGCGTCGTTGAGTACGATCATCACATTGTTGCCGCCGAGTTCAAGCGCAATGTCCTTGAGGTGTCTGCCCGCAACCTCGCCGATATGCCGCCCAACTTCGGTTGAACCCGTAAAGGAGATGACGGACGCGATCGGGTGTTTGACAAATGCGTCGCCTATATCCGAGCCTCTGCCCGCGATCGCACTGAAAATACCTTTGGGAAACGCGCCCGTTTTTTCGATTATCTTGCCAAGCAGCATCGCCGACGCGGGCGTGTCGGTTGAGGGTTTGAGCACCACGCCGTTGCCTGTTGCAAGCGCTGGAATGACAGAACGCATTGCCAAGCCAAACGGGAAATTCCACGGCGCGATCACGCCAATGACACCCTTTGGGTTGCGGTAGATGTAGTTTTCTTTGCCGGGTGTATTGGAGGGGCTGATTTTGCCGCTCATTCGCAGCGGAAAGAACATCGAATGGCGAATGATGTCCAGACAAATATCAAACTCCACGCTTGCCTTGATAAACGCCGCACCGCTCTCCTCTGCCAAAACCGCGAAAATCTCATCTTTAGAGGCGATAAATGTAGCTAATAGCTTTTCTAAAGCTGCGCGAACCTCGTTTGGCGAGGAGTGACCCCACGATTTTTGCGCTTTTGCCGCCGCTTGATATGCCGCATCAACATCTGCCTCGTTTGCGCCTGTGTATCGGTAAAGCTCTGCGCTAGTGAATGGGTTGATGTCCGCAAGTTCGCTCTTGCCGCTGCCGCTACGCCACTCGCCTGCGATAAACTGCTTGCCGTATGCCTCCATCGTCTCTCCTTCGCAATGATTTCCTCATTCGACTCTTCGCCGCTCAAGGTTACCGAAAATTGTAGCACTATCTACAAAGTTTATATTTAACACGGCTAAGAAAGAAAACCGCAAGCGTACTGTTGCCGCTCCGTACGCCTCCTCTGTTATTCAGTAATGCACTCACCTTGTCATTCTGAGGCTGCTTTTGAGCCGAAGAATCTCATCAAACGCAACCGTTTCGCTTCACACAACACGAATGACAAACGATTATCGTTTATCATAGTCGCACGGAATCGGATCGTGCACTTCTTTCCAAGTGTGGTCGGCTTTCGCATTAAAGTTATTGTCTGCTTTTGCTCTTAACGCAGTATTATAGACTAACTTTTGTAGGAAGCGCAAATCATCAACTCCCGATGAACCAACACCATCTTTTTTAATACAGTCGGATGTCCTTCGCTGTGTTTGGTACACGATAAAAACATCATCAACGCTTCCGGTTGATCCCTGTTTTACTCTTGCTTGTAGATATTTCGCAAGTTGAAACAGTGCCGCTCTATATCTTGTCTGATCATCCCTTGGAGCATAGTTCCATATAGCGATCTCTACATCATCTCTAACGCCGTTATGGTTACTATCAACTCCTTCTAATGTGGCTTTTCCAGCCGCTCCAGGGTCTGGCGGAAGAGTTGTGTTAATGGTCGATCCATGCGTCTTAAAAGCAGCAATAGAAGCTGCCGTTTTAGCTTTATCGTAATCACACGGGATCGGATCGCCCGTGCCAGAAAATGTTCTACCGCTAAGAGCTTTGTTAAAGAGCATATATGCTTCTAGGCGTTCTTTGGTGTTAAAGTATTGAGATGTTACAAAATCACTTTTCTTTTTCGCGCCATCACTTGTTGAAGTTCCAAATTTCTTAAATAAGCACTCTCTCGTTCTACTTCCAGTATTTTAGTAATATCTCCACTTGGAACGACGATTAATATTCTCTGAACCGCCTTGGCATATTGAAACATAGCTTCTCGCTCTATTTCTTGATTTTGATTTGGAGCATATTTCCATATCGCAATCTCCACATCGTCTCTAACGCCATTGTGATTACTATCAATGCCTTCTAGCGTAGCTTTTCCTGCTTTGCCAGGATCGGGCGGCAGGACGGGAGATGGTGTAGGTATTTCGCCGCCTGCGTCGCCTTTGTCTCCGTTACTGCCACTATCGCCACAACCGATCGCGGTAAGCGCCAAAAGCGCCAATAGTAGTTGAACTGCTCGTAACATGATTTATCCTTTGTGGTGTGATTATTGGATGTTCCCACTGATTCAATATATTGTTCAACTCGAAATTGATTAAACCTCTGCTTAATAAACGGCTATCAAAATACGATCTAATAAACTCGTGCTTCATATCGTCTCTAAAATCTTCACCGCTTGGCTCATTATTGATATTGCAATTAAGTACACTGTAATACGGTGATAGACGCAAAATATTGATCACAGAATCGTCGCAGGCTGTTATATAGGGATCATTTGTAGTGGCTGCGGGAGAGACTACGCCAATCATTTTAATATAATGATCTACATTTGGAAAATCTGCTCTAAGTTTGCTAACTGATTGATTGGCATACATATTGCCCTGGCTATGAGCAACCAAAATAAGTCGTTTCCCATCTTGGAGATCGCCAATATATTGCAAATTCATAGTATTTAGATTATCAAGTTCTGTAGCTGTAATTTCTTCATTGGTCATTGTGTACATATCAATAGATTCCTTGATTAGTGCCGTAACCAAGTTAACATTAATTACAATATCTGTCATCCATGATACAAAGTAGTAGGTTATCAGTTCATCATCATATTGCAGCTCTTTTAGCTTCTGCCAGAATAGCTCTTTTAGATCATTGACATAGCCGTAATGGTAGTTATAGGATAACTCAAAGTTAAACTGCTCCGTACTGTATTGTTCGTATAAATCAAAGTTATACTCTATTTCAATAGCACGAGCACTTTCAAACGCGCCCTGTTCCGTATTAAACACCCCGTTGACAAAGTAAATTGATGCAGATGGCGCTTTTTCGCATTTCTCGCTAACATAATCATAGTATTGGTATTCGGCGCACATACTGCCGACTACTGCAGGCGGCAGAACCTTCTCAAAGTTAAAACGAAAATCTGTATCGCCTACTCCTAACTGACCGTTTACGTTGTTCCCTCTTGCCCAAATTGTGCCGTAATCGTCTATGGCAAAGATACTGAAATATCCCGCGACAACGCTCTGTATGTGTGAAGCATCAAGGATTTTTGTAAATGCAGGTCTGAAATCACAAAATGGCGATGTATAACCAATCGCGGCTGTATAGATATATTTGCAAGCGATTATATAGTCATTTTCTAAATTGGTGTCTGTGGGCAGCATATAGACAAATGCCGATCCCGGTGATAATCATAGATCGCCGTTGCTGTCCAACGCTATGGCACCGTCATCGACAGCCGTTACACTTTTTATGTTTGTAAGATAGTTAAACGCAATTGTAATGTCTTCAAACCAAATATCATTAACCGCTTGTTCGCAGTATAGTTCTTGTTCGTCAATACTGCCGTTTCCTAATCTGCCAAGAGCGTTGTAGCCTGAAGAGAACATACTTCCCACACCGACTCGGCTGTATCGCCAAGACCAAGCTGTCCGTAATCATTTCTTCCGCTGACCCATAGATCGGCTCTCGTATCCAATATAACAGTATGATCGCCGCTAAATGCGATCTGCGCCGCTTCACGATCGACCGATACGGCAACGGTGGCGTTGATCGAAGTTTTAGCCATAGAGACGGCGGTAATATTCACTTCGCCAAGCGCTTTTGCCGTGATTGTGCTGTCCGCTTCGATTGAGACTATTGATGGATCGCTACTCTCCCACACGACTGTTTTGTCTAAGGCGTTTGACGGGCTAAATATAGGTTCAAATGTGTAGCCGCCATCTTTCTAGAGGCTGACCGAGCTAGGTAGCGAGATAGTTTCAAGAGGCGGGAGATCGCCGCTGTCAAGAGTTGCGTATGGTTGATCGGAGCTAAACGACGAGGAGCTTTGATGAACCGATCCGCAACCCGCGAATGTGAAAACAGCAGTGATCATACAGGCAAAAGCGACACCGAAAGCGCTACGAAAATGATCAAAATGCAACCACATATAAGATTCTTTGCTACATATGCTGGTCATTTAGCCACAATATAGCTTCTGTTAGTCTTAAATGCGATGTCTTATAGTTAGTTTTTAAGGTTTTTGCGGCTGCGGGTTGTGGCGCATTGTCATTCCGCACGATCCTCCTGTCATTCTGAGCGAAGTGAAGAATCTAAAAGCGAACACAGGTGTTTCGTCACTTCGCTCCTATGAACGACAACGGCGCTTCGCCTCAGAACGACCAATATCCGCCATCAGAGCAACGCCGTATTACCAAGATCATCATTTTCAATATAGAAAAGGAGTAGAAGATAAAGAAGTTCATAACTTATCTGCGCAATGTTGCGTCAGGCGGTAATACCAACACAGTCAATGCCCCCGTACTGCGAATTGCACGCTCCGCTTGCACCAGAAAAAATTGATGCCGCGAAGCGCACTAATCCTATAACGATGGCATTAGCAATGGGATCGCTAATCCCATGCGGTAACGACTTTAACGATATGATGCAAGAATGAACATCTCCACCCAGCAGCAGCGAAACCCCTCTGCCGCCTACACCGTAACAGGTCTTAGTCTTACATCTCATGTAACAGCGCCAGTAAAAGGCAATCCACCGCTTACATCCTTTGATACCACAGAATATAACGGAAGCATAGCATGGAAGAACGCAAGCGGCGGCGATCATAGCGGCGCTTTTGCACCATATACCATATACAAAGCCGCAGTAACACTTAGTGCTAAAGCTGGTTACGCATTTAACGGTGTGGGGGGACAGATGTTTTTATACACTCTTACGCAGCAACTAGCGGAGTAACAAACGCCGCAGACAGCGGAACTGTTACGATCGTATTCCCTATTACTGGGTCGATTACCACCTACACCGTC
>BNUO01000082.1 GCA_025997415.1 Campylobacterota bacterium | reverse complement strand
ATCACGCCATACAAGGGCGATGTGGCTATGCCGCTAAGCGAGATATTAAAGTCGGGCGTGTGTCCGCCTCCGATGCCTACGCTGTCGCTAAAACTCAAAACCCCGCTTGCCGCGCCGATCGTAAGCGGATCAAACTCGATCGTTATATTGCAATCCGCGCCTGAAGCGATATATGAGCAGTTGTCAAGGGTTTTCGTAAAGCCACCGCCGATCAGAGCCGCAGGAAAACTAAGAGTTGCCGCGTCCGCGTAGTTATTGGTGATTGTGATATTTTTTTCGATCGCGGGGCTGGATAACGGCAGCATTCCAAACCAAAGCGAATTTGGCGTGATCGACAAGCCGTGTTTGCCCACACCCTTAACCGAAACTTCGGTAACTGGCGGCGTATCGTTGCTGGTAATTCTGATCTTCGCCGTCGTGAAATTGTGCTCATCGGTTGGCGTGAATTTCACACCGATCGTGCAGTTTGCATCGCTGGCGAGATCAAATTCGCCGCTACTGTTGCATGGGTTCGCCACCGCGTAATCAAGCGAAAAGTTGCCGTCTGTCGGAACGATGTCGGTGATCTTTAGAGTGCCCGATCCCCAGTTTTTGACGGTGAGAGTCGCTGTTTTGGTTGTTGCAACGGGCGTGTCGCCAAAGTCGTAGCTAATCCGCGAGGTGTTGTCATCGAAGTACGGTTTGAGTTTATAGCCTGTAATTAGACCCGCCGTTGCGCTGAAACTCGCGGTGAGACTCGAGTTGATCGGGTCATTGCTGGCGACAACAAGTACCAATGTGTGTGTGCCTGTTACGGTCGGTACAAAGCTGACAGCAAGTTTGCAGTTGCTCATCGGAGGCACGATGATAGCGGTTAAGCTCCCGCAGCCGTCTGTGCCGTTTGGGTCAATAGTGAAGTGTGAATAACTACTCGGCGTTATGGCGCTGATCTTCAACTCGGCATAGCCGTTGTTGCGGATCACAACTGTTTGTGCCGCGCTGGTGCCGCCCACAGCGGTTTGGGTAAATGTGCTGCTAGCAGGATCAATCGCGATCACAGGCGTATCGAGCTTTAAGTCGCCGCTAATACGAATCGCAAAACCCTCCGAATCCGCGCCCACTTTTCGTGCGGGATCATTGACTTGGCTTAGGTTTATATCGTTTGAAGTGGTTGTGCCGACTGCGAAAATCGTGCTTTTGTATGAGACGATCTGGCTAATGCGATCGGCGCCGCTTCCGCCTAAGTAGCTCATATCGGTGATGTCTGGTCTTGGTGCTCCAGAGCTGTTTTTAAGGGTGGTGTCGATCTTTGCCAAAAAGCCGTCCGTGTCGCCGCCGATCGAGCTTGAAAAAGCGCCAGCAGAGAGTGCTGGGAATCCCTCTGCCATATTGGTACTCTTTGTTGTGCCGCCCACATAGACAATGCTGTGGTTTTGATCGTCAAAGACAATCGAAGTGATCGAATCGTCTTCGTCTCCGCCGCCAAAATGCACGATCGGAACGGCTGCAAGATTGTACGGCAAAACTGCGACAAACATCTCTTTGCCGCCGTGCCCAGAGCTTTCATAGACAATTCTTGGTGAGTTGGATGACCCGCCGATCGCTACAACATTGTCAAAAATAGGCGAAAAACCCGCTTCGATCGTATAGACCTCATCGTTTCCATCGCCTGCCAAAATCGCTGTTGTCGGACCCGATAGATCGCTTGCATTAAACCACGCAACTAGCGCGGAACGGTTGCCTGTAGCAACAGTAGTTGGAGGTGTGGGGCATATCGGGAGCACGTCTGGGATTGCTGGGGTGTTGTATGTGCAGGTCGGTGCCCAGCCGCCGTCGCTCCAGCCTGCCGCGTAGAGCCAGCTTGTACCAGCGTTAGGACTGTACAGTTTGATCGCGTTAAATCTGTCGTCGTCCGCACCGCCGATAAAGGCAAGGTTGTTTGTGCCTGCGGCGGGTGCGAGGTTGAGAGCAGCGTATTTCGCCACAAATCCATCGTAGTTGTTGTTATGAGGCGAAGCGGTCGTCATTCCCGTAAAACTAGCCGAAGCGGTGTAGCCGCCTACGAAAACGCTTGTGCCGTCCGTTGCCACGCTGTTTGCCATATCTCCGCCCCCGCCGCCTACGAAGCGCACGCAGTTTATAGAGCATTTAAGATCGGCATCCAACTTAAGCAAAAAGCCGTCCGTGTTGCCGCCGTACGAACTGCCGACTAACGCTGCTGTTGTTGCAATATCACTGGAGGTGGTATCGCCGACTGCATAGACATTGTGTGCGCTGTCGATCGCAAGCGCATTGATATGATCAACGCCGCTTCCACCGACATAGGTGAGAGCTTTAAGTTCAGTAAGATTTTCGTCATATTTTGCGATAAAGCCATCGCGCTGCGAGGCATACGAGGTGTCATAAACTGCGCCCGTGCCCGTTGATTTGGCGATCGAGGGCGAATCAGAATCGGTAGAGCCGCCCACATAGACCATGCCGTTTGAGGGATCGATGGCGATCGCGTTTGTTTCGTCATATGCTGCGCCGCCCGTGTATGTTGCGGCGATAAGCGGATCGATCACCACTTCGTGCGCGGGATCGTATGCGCCCAGCGAAAAACCGTAGCTTTTGCCCGTAACGCGGTATCTGACGGCGACAGGTTTTGTCGCGCCCGCGATCGTCTGAAACGCGAATGGTTTTGTGAATGCTACGCTTCCTTTTTCGCTTGTGGCGATCAGCCGCCCTTCGCGATCGACTGCGAGTTTTGTTGCGCCTGCGATTTTGATTCTGAGTTTAGAGATTTTTCCGCCAACGCCGAGTGTGAATAACTTTTCGACATTGCCCTTTTTGGCAACCAGACGAAGCGAGATTTTGTCTGCGATCGCGCCAAGTTCCAACGATTCGTATGGATAAAGTACTTCGCTGCTGCCAACTCTGCGAATTTCGGTTTTCTGCTGTCCGCTGGGTTCTATCTTGCTAAAGCCTATCTTTTCGACTAGTACAACCGAACCCTCTGCAGCGTAGAGGCGATGAACGATCTCGCCGTTTTCGGTTGCGATCAGAGTTCCTGCGAAGCTCTTTGCGGCGTAACCAGCCTCGTTTTTCACAAATGGCACGGTAACCGCGCTGGCGGCGGCGAAATCCACGCATAGGAAAAACGCTAAAAACAGGTAAGAAAATAGGCGCATAACAGCTTCCTTTTTGTTGAATACCCAGCATTAGCAAATTATATTCCAATTCTGCCGTTTCTCTCGTCTCCCTGTCATTCTGAGGGAGCGCGGAGCAGTAGCTTCCGAAGGAAGCGTTACTGCGGAGAGCGACTGAAGAATCTGTGTTCGCCTTTAGATTCTTCGCTTCGCTCAGAATGACAATGCAACCTCTCGTCATTGCGGCGAAACCTCCCTGTCATACTGAGGCGAAGCCGAAGTATCTGTGTTTGTCTTTAGATTCTTCGCTTCGCTCAGAATGACAATGCAACCTCTTGTCATTGCGGGCTTGACCCGCAATCCTCCGCAGTTACGCCTCGGTGCGAGGCTACTGCTCCGCAATCTCGTGTTCTCCGCTTTTAGTGAGATTGCGGGTCAAGCCCGCAATGACAACGATCCCTAAAAAGGATCGACTTCCCAGAAAAAATCGACCCATTCATCGGTTTCGTGCGCAAAGTAGTGGGCGCGGAAAATGGCGGTAGTTTTTTGGAACAGGGCGGCGGTTTTGAACGCCGTGCGAGGATTAGCAGTTTCCAGCGCGGCGAGTACAGTTACCATCGTTTCGCCGCTATCGACAATCTCATCGACAACGAGCGCATTTGCCGCGCCGCGCAGGTTTGGCGCGCCGTCGATCGCCAAATTGCCGCGTTTGTCGCGCTCCTCGTAGCTGCTGGCGCGGATTGTGTGAATTGTGCGCAGGTCAAGCGACATAGCAAGCATATGCGCCAGCGTCAGTCCGCCGCGCGTAATCGCCACGATCGCGTCGATTTTTTCGTTGCGAAGCGAGGCGGCGAGCGATTTTGTATCGCGCAAAAACTCATCGTAAGGGTAGTAGCGGCGCATTAGTCTCCTTTCGTCAAACTAGCGTTTAGCAGATTCAGCGAGACGAGAAGTTTGACCGTATCGGCGAAGATCGGCGCGGCTGTACGGCTGGCAAAGTGCAGCCGTTTTGGATCGACAACCAGCACGCCGATCGTGTAGCGGTGCGCGTCATCGTTGGCAAAGCCAAAAAAACTGTTGTGGTAGTCGTTTTTGTAGCCGCCCGCGCTGGCTATATGCGCCGTGCCGGTTTTGCCTGCGGTGAAAACGCCCGCAACTAACGCCTCTTTCGCCGACCCTTTTTCGACGGTTTTTCGCAAGATCGCCAGCATTTTTTCCGCCGTGCTTTCGCCGATCACCCGCCTCGTTTCGCCTGCTGCGATCGGCGGTGCGCCGCTTCCGATCAGCCGTTGCAAAAGTCGCGGCGTTACGATTTTGCCGTTGTTGTTGAAGACATTGTACGCTTTGAGAAGCTGAACGAAAGTTACGCTTAAACCGTAGCCGTAGCCTGTCGTGGCGCGGTAAATATCGGTGCGGTATTTGGTCAGCGTTGGGATCGTGCCCGCGCTTTCGTAGGGCAGATCGACACCGCTAACGCGCGAAAAACCGAAGCTGGAGAGTCCGTCAAAAATCTTGTACGCGCTTAGGTGCAAAGCGAGTTGTGCGATACCGATATTGCTAGAAAAGACGATCACATCTTCGGCGCTAAACCACTCCCTGCCCGTAACATCGGTGATCGTCTCCGTGCCGATTTTGAACTTGCCGTTAAAGCCGCGCACGAGATCAAACTGCCCGATCTGCCCGTCATCAAGCAAAAGCGCGAGGATAAACGGCTTCATCACGCTGCCCGGCTCAAAGGCGTATTGCACGGCGTTCATCTTGGTGTTGGCAAGCGTTTCGTTGGTGATGAGTTTTGCATCGTAGCGGTTACTCGTGGCGAGCGCGGCGATCTTGCCCGTGCGACTGTCCATTATGCCGATGATCACCTCTGCCGCGTCGTTGCTCGCCTTTGCGTCGGTTGCGATCGTCTCAAGCCGCGCTTGGAGTTTTGGGTCGATCGTTAGGTGCGCGTTTAGCCCGTGCTGCGGTTTGGTCAGCTCCAGATCGTCATTGTAGATGAGGTTGCCGCCCGCGTCGCGCTGCGCCCTAAGCCGCCCGCTGTGCGCAGGGGTTAGCTGCGGCTCGTAAAACCGCTCCACGCCCATCTGCCCCGCGCCGCTTGTCTTCTGCACGAAACCGAGAATCGGCTGCGCGAGTTCGCCGTATGGATAGACCCTCGTGTCGATCTCGTTTGGCGTAATCTCAAGCGCGTAGCGGATCGTTGCGCCGTTTTGCACAAAGCTCCTAAACGCCCCCTTGCGATCGAGTTCGCGCGAGAGGTGCGCTAGGTTTTTTGCCTCCGTGATTGTCAGATCGCGGGCGAGAAAAACGCGGCTTTCGCGCTCCAAAAGCTGCGTGATTTCGGATTCGTTTTGGGGCAGATAAAGCGACAGAGTTTGCGCGATCAGCTTTGGGTTAGCCGCGTTGCGTCCGTCAAAAGCTAGGCTGTATGTGCGCTGGCTGCTGGCGAGAATTAGCCCGTCCTGCGCCATCACCGCGCCGCGAAATGGCTTCTGCGTTTCGGTGCGCAGATAGCCGCGATCGAGCGAATGTTTGTGGATTGTATTGACAACCCCCGCGATAAAAATAACAAAAAAGAGAAATACGAGCAGGAAGATCGCGAGGATTTTGCCGGTTTTTTCCACGACTACATTTGCGTTCGGATGATCTCTCGGTAGGCGTTGATCGCTTTGTTGCGAATCTCCAGCATCAGTTTCATACTGCTCTCCGCTTTTCCCAGCGCGATCGCGGCTTGGTGAAGGTCTTTGACCGTGCCTGTGGCGATGTCGGTTGCCGCTCTTTCGCCCTCTTCTTGCATGACATTTGTCTCGTCAAACGAGCTTTTCAATAGATCCGCAAACGATTCCGAGCCGCTGTCGAAATTGGGTTTTCGCCCCTGTTCAAGCTCTTTTGGGAGAATCTCGCCGATTTTATTGAGTAGGTCTGCCACTATTGCTCCTTAATTCCCGCGCCTTGCGCTATGCACGCTAACCCTGCTGTACCCCGCCGACACGCGCAACTAGCTCTAATCATATCGGCGATTTGCTTTTCTCTTACAGTCTGGTAGCACAAAGCAATAATTGTTCCTTATTGTCTAGCCTTTTTGCCGTTGTTTGCTGGTGCTTTTGCGCGGGTACTGTGTCATCTTCACTCGCCGCTCGGTTACATACCGAGAAGTATGCTCCCGTCGCGCCTCGTTCAGCTTCCTTGCCCCCGCACAAAATCCCTACGCGATCAACGGCAAAAAGCGATCGGCGTACCGTCATTGCGGGCTTGACCCGCAATCTCATTAAAAGCGGAGAACACGAGATTGCGGCTTTCGCCGCAATGACGAGGGATCGCTGTCATTCTGAAGCGAAGCTGAAGAATCTCGTCTCTCGCCTTTGCCTTCACCCTTGCCCTTGCTTTTGCACCGCTCGAAATAAATATGCGGACGAGAAATCAAGCAATAACTTTAATGAGCGCACATTATAATCCTGCGTAATTGTTTTAAGTTATTGAGTGGTAGTATGCCCACTCTTCATTTCATAGTGCGGAGGGGTTTGCGATGATCTGCTTGTCTCTACTCGCCGCGCCGCAATCAATCGATCAAACCAACGAACAATCAAACAATCAATCAATCAATCAATCAATCAATCAATCAATCAATCAATCAATCAATCAATCAATCAATCAATCAATCAAAAGATATTTAATTATTTTACCACAGCTTTGCTTAAATTATCGCCAATGACACTCCTTGTTATGCTGATCCGAAGCCCCTCTGTCATTCTGAATAAAGCCCTCCCTGTCATTCTGAGCGAAGCGAAGAATCTAGGGCAAACACAGATTCTTCAGTCGCTCCCTCCGCAGTTACGGGCGTGGGCACACGCCCTACTGCTCCGCCGCTCCCTCAGAATGACAACAGGGTTTGCAATTCAGAGCGAATGGTTGGACTCTTCATAGCAGACAATACACGCTTTGCTTATAGCTGTTTCTTATATTCCACAAGGAGGTTTCATGAAAATCAGACTGCGAATTCATCTACTTTCAACCATAGCGTGGCTGGGGTTGATTATCGTTGCCGGAATAGGCATGAACAACTCAATGGGAGATGCGGCGATCATCGAAGACATCACTTCAGTTCGTATGGTCAAAGAAAAAGCGCTGATGACGATCAGAGTTCAGATCAACAACGAAGTGCGCCGTATCTACGAGGCGATCGCAATGTCCAGTCTGCCGCTGAACGAATGGACTGCGGGTCTGCGCAACGCTCTTGAGGCAAAAAAGGTCGCCGATGTTGAGCTTCAAAAGGCTTTTGACATATACGACAGTTTGCCGCGAACGGCGGATGCGGAGGCGCTTTTCAGCAAGTTCAAAGTCATCTATGCCCGCTGGAAACCCAATATGGTTACGGGTATTACACAGGCGATTGAGGCTACGATTGCCAACGGCACGGCGGAGTATATGAATCAGGCGCAACAAGGCGCACTCAAAGCCGCTCTCTCGGCTCGTCCCGACTCGGCAGAACTGACCTTGTTGATCGACCAACTTGTAGAACTCAACGAGCGCATTACCGAAGAGGGTATCGAAGAAGCCGAAGCTTCGTCGCGTAGTGCGATGATTATGCAAATCACCGTCTCTATAGTACTGATCCTTATTGCCGTTTTCTTGGGACTCACAACACTCAAAGCGGTGGTTGGACCTACCGTGAAAGTCCGCGATGCCGTGCGAAAGATCGAAAGCGATAACGATCTCAAACTCCGCGTTGATTACTCAGCAACCGATGAGATAGGCGAAATGGTGCTGGCATTTAACTCAATGATGGAAAAACTGCAAGCCTCATTCAAAACCATTCTTGCAAGTGTCCACCAAGTCAATGCCGAAGTTACCTCATTCTCTGAAGCAGCAGCAGCAGTCGCTTCAGGCTCTCGCACTCAAAGCACCAACACATCATCAATGGCTGCAAGCGTAGAGGAGATGACAGTTAGCATTAGCTCTGTATCCAACAACGCAACAGATGCACAGAAGATGGCTCAAGAGGCAGGAGAGATCAGCAATCAAGGAAGTCAGATCATCGACAAGA
>BNUO01000081.1 GCA_025997415.1 Campylobacterota bacterium | reverse complement strand
CTGCATCCGGAGGATCAAATCCTTGCGGGTGATGATTTCGGTGGCCGCATAACCGACCAGTGTTCCCGGTGCCATCGACCAGACGTTGATTTTCCACGTCGTCAGATTTTCCGGCATGTTGAGTTCAACCTGTGCAATTCCATTGCTGTTCGTTTCAATTGCCCCGGCCCAAAGTGCGGTATCGGCGAAATCCTTTCTGACAGCCGCCTCCGCGAAATTGTCTTCCGGCACACTATCGGCAGCCATTTCCAAATCATCTACTTCACCAGCTTTACTTTTCCCTTCCGGCATGATCGCCATTGGTTCTGCCGCGAACACTACTTCGTCTGTCGCCGCCAGCATATTCCTGCCGCTTCTTCTTGCTGCGCCAGCGTAACCACCGACCATTTCACCATCCGAAAACATTTCCGCATAATTACCGAACATGCCGATGGTTTCCATTGACGGTTTGTCCAGCTGTGACATATTGCCGGAATAACGTTCCAGATTGCTTTCAGTCCGAGGATGATGATTCCGGCGCCATTTCCAGAAAAATTCCTTGATGTCGCCGATGTTCGAGCCGCCGGAAATGTATTCGACCGACTTGTCGTAAATGGCCACAACATTTTGCCCGACAACCGGTTTGCCGCCGGCATCCGTTACGACCAGATCGACGTTTGCCTTTTCACCCGGCTTGTAGGTTTCACTGTTCGGGCGGACTTCGACGTTGAGAATCCGCTTCTCCGGAGGCACGGCCAGTTCTTTTGCTTCAGTGAACACCTGACCGTCAGAAATCGTGATTGCCTCAATAAAGAAATCCGGCATGTCGCGCTGTGTCACGGGAATCGTGACCGCCGCACTTTGTTCCGGTATTTTCAGCAGTTGCGGCGGAAAATAAATTCCGTTCGCCGGACGCACAAACAGCAGCACCGTTGAACCGGGCCGGTTCGTGTTGACCAGCAATTCGGCATTTTCCCCCGGCGCAAATTCCGCTTTGTTCGGAATGATCTCCAATTCATTGAACCGGAACGCCGCATTGTTCTGACCGGTCCCGCGGACAGAAAAAATGTATCCCCCCTCCTGCGTGTGACCGGCGGCATCCGTTACGGAACAAGCAACGCGGTATTGTCCCGGCTGCGCCGCTGAAAGAAGAACATATCCCGTGCCGGGTTCGTTCAGATCGATATTCGCCGTATGAACCAATGATTCAACCGGTTCGGCAAGCTGATCTTTTTCCGCCGGATTGTAGGTGATTTTATACAAATGCACGACACCTTTGCCTGTCACCGGCTTGCCATCAATGCGGCGTGCCTGGAAATCGGCGCGGATTTGCTGACCGGTCTGATAGAATCCCCGGTCCGTCCATGCGTAAACCTTGAACGGCTCTTTGGCGGCAAGAACGTTTCCCTGACCGGTGATTGTCCGGCGCGACTGATCAATCACTTCCGCAGTGATTTCATATTTCTGATTGTCGTCAGGAAACATCTCTTTGGTCAATGCCGTATCAAACGTCACTTCAACGGTGCCGTCTTCGCCGATTTCGACTTCCTGTTCGGTAACGACTTCCGGCTGTTCGTGTCCCCGCGGGAACCACCATCCGAGCGGACGGCAGCAACCCCAACTCCGCCAGCCGGGATACCGGGCATAATCATAGCCGAACCAGCCGTAACCGTTTCCGTAGAACCAATCCCAGGGACGCACCGGATACCAGTCGGCATTCTGTTTCGTCCGCAGCACTTTATATTTGACTTTGGCGTTTGTCACCGGCGATCCGAAATAATACTTCGCCGTGATCTTCGCCGTCACTTTGCCGCCGAGTGCAACCGGTTCTTTCGGTGCGTCAATGGTCACTTCATATTCAGGCTTTTTGTATTCCTCGACACGGAACGAACCGCCGCCGTAATGATTCGAAATTTGATATGTGCCGTCATTTTGCCGGACCGGCGTTCCGATTTCAACCCGCCAGACACCGAGCGTTGCATCCTTCGGCAATTCCAGTCTTTCGGCAACCCCGCCGTAGGCATCAAGTTTGACGATTCTTTGCAGAACACGGTCGCCGCGAGGTGACATGACATTGAGAAGAATCTCTTTTCCGGCAAACGGCGAATCATAAGGCTGATCATATTTTACCGTACCGATCCAGAATTTGTACTCCGCCGTATTGCCGGGACGGTAAACCGGACGGTCGGAAATGAAAAACGCCTTGGTCTGATCGTATTCACTGTCATACCGAGGGGAATACCAAACATTGCGGAAACCGGTGAACGCGAAACGTCCGTCCGGTGTTGTTGCCGTCATTAGCCACTGATACCGGGAATTTAACAGCGAATCATCGAGAGTCAACTGACCGCCTGCGTCGGAACGGAATTTCTTTTCATCAATGTGATAGGTAAAGTTGTTTCCGTTCTTGTGTTCCATCCAATAGGCAAAAACGCTGACATCCGCCCCCGCAACCGGCGATCCGGTTTGGGCGTCGCCGAAATAGAACCAGATTTTTTTGTCGAGCGGTTTTTGTACAATCGCCGTGTCATTGATCCAGACGACGATGTATTCCGTGTTGCCGTCCTGCATTTCCGCCTTCACGAGATACGCACCGCCGGTTGTCATCGGCATCGTCAGAATGGTGCGTGTGTCAAAATGTCTGTCGGCGGGCTTGAGCGGAACCGTCCATTTGGCAACTTCCCTGCCGAGATATTTCCCGGCATTGTCATTTTTATCATTGACAACAAGACGGTAGCCGATTTGTTCGGCATTGATTTTCTCCCACTCCAAACGCTGCGGTTTGGTGCGGATATACGCTTTGATGTCTTCGAGAAGCTGCGGAATTTTGATTTCGGTTGCCGTCAAAGTGACCGATTTTCCATTACGGAAAACGTAAGTCAGATCGGTCCCTTTTCCATGCGCGGCAGCCTGTGACGATTCAAAACGTCCCCAATTGCCGAGAATTTGCCCCATGGCGGCTTTCCAGTTGTCAACGGTTTCTTTGTTTTCAAGCGGAAACTCATCAATCAGTTGGTGCCAATATGTTGCAGCGGTGTCGAATTGGCGGCGGTTTTCATAAATCCGGGCAAGACGCTCCCATGCCGTTTTTTTCTGTGCAGGGACCTGTTCCGCAAGCTGTTTATAAAGCGAAATGTAATTGTAATCATCCCGAAGTTCAAACCGTTTCACGCCATTCGCCAGTTTCGCAAGCGTTTCATGGCCGCTGAGCGTGTGCAGCGCAAAGATACCGGATTCCCGTTCCGTTTGATTATCCTGGGATGTGCGGAAAAAGAAATTGTAATCGGAGAGCGTTTCTGTTCCGAATTGGGATTCCGCAAACTCCGCCCGCCATAACAATACATCTCTCAATTGATTACGGTTATTTTCGACAGCCGCATCAAGACACCAGCGCCACCGTTCGCCGTCATTCCCGGCCGATTCAAAACTTGCCGGCACATCATAATAAACCGGGTTGCCGTTTGCATCCGCAGGCGCATAAGTTTTACTGTAGTTTCTAAAGTAATATCCCGTCTTCTCATAATCCGGCAAAGTTCCTGACAAATCGGTCAGAATCTGCATGTTCCATTCTTCATTATGATGCCGAAACCCTGCGGCAAAATCCAGAAAAAACTGAGCGACATCGGCTTTGTTGTCATCCTGCAATGCGAGCGGCATTGCTTCCTTGAGCAGTAATAAACCTTGTACCCGGTCCCGTTCTTGAGCTGTCACATGTTCACCTTCATCATTCCCGCGGATGAATTTCCCGTCAATGATACTCCCATTAAAAGGACCGCCGTATCCGATACGGCCATACATTCTTGCCGCCGCTTGCAACAGCCGCCAATTTTTCCTGTGAATTTCAATGACACGGTCACGGTAATCGTCGATTTCTGCCACACGGTTAAGGTTAAGCAGGCACTCCCCCGCCTTTTGCAGACCTGTTCCGACGGTTTTCGGATCGGCATTCGGATCAAGTGTCCATATTTTGAGTGCGTCAAACGCCTCTTTATAAAGACCGGCATTTAAATATTGTTCGCAATCAGGAAGCGGATTTTGCATGTTAATCTCTTTGGGAAGGTTGGCAGGACGCGGCTGCTCCGCAGACTCGGTACTTGGGCTTGTAGGCAAAACCGGGCGGCGGGCCGGGATTCTTCCCGGTCTTTGTGCGAAAACCGCACCAATAACAACTACCGTGATTATCCCACAAACCAATAGAAACACAACGCTCTTTTTGAATTTTCCGATCATTTTTCTTTCCCTGTTGGAATTGTTGAAAATATCCGTCCCAAATAATGACGTTTTTCCTGTCAAAAAGTTTTAAAGTTTCGTAATAATTTTTTCAAGTACCAAAAATAAAATTGCTCCCTGTGTTTTCCATTTTCATTCAACTCCCGTTAGCCGGCTCACCTGTGAGCCGGTCACGATTCGATAAACTCAAGTACCGGTGTGTAATTTTAACTGAGGAATAGCAGTCATTCGGTGTTTTCACAGAAATTTGTGTAAAAAGATGGCGCGGTATTTCGGAGAAACGCCACCTACCGCAAACGCCTAAATGGCAATATTTTTACAAATATCAAAAATGTAAGTATATACTCTGCTCAGGAACAAATTGTTAATCTTGAATGACGCAAGCTGATCAACGGAAGGCGGGAGTTGGTGTCGAATGTGTTGGCTGCGGGGTCGTAATGTATCGCTTTCGGGACGGTTTCGTAAATCATGGCGTTTTTCGGATTGGCCGGATCAATCAGAACAGTGACTTTCCAATTGGAGATTTTTCTTTCTCCAGCATCATCACTGATTTTTATAAAACCACCCCATTCTTCGGGAATCTGTACCCTGTAGCCGCCGCCTGCGGTTCTTCGCTGAACATGTCCCGGTATGGCGACACCGTTCAAAAGAAGCCGTTCCGCCTGACGCCCCATATACCATTGACAAAAACGCCTATAAAAGAAGCAGCGTAGACCAGACTGAAAAACCAAAACATTTCCAACGGATTTTCGTCCCGGGTGGGAATTCATGGCGATGATGAAAATTACAAGTCCTGTGACAAATGTAACACATACCAGGGAGAAAAAAAATGACCTTATATCCGTAACGCAGCCGCAACCGGGCATTTCGGATGATATTCCTCGGCGGCGGAGCGAAAAATTTCCGCTGGAACGGTTTGTTGTTTTTTCTGCTGCAAAACCGAATCCTGCGACGACGGCGGGTTTTCCAAAATCATGCGGTAAGCGGCATTGATTTTCTGACGGAGACGGCGTCTCACTTTCCAATAAACCAAAAAGAAAATCATGAATGCACTGAAAAGCAACAGGAGAAGCTGCCGGCCTGCGAACGGTTGGATATTCTCTCCCAACATCCAAAGAATAATCTGCGCAATTTCACGAACAAAAAAGCATAAACAAAACATCAATATGGAAAACGCCGCTATAAACAACAGAGCTTCAATCAATCCCCCCAAAAAATTATATGCCTGAATGTGTTCTTTACGGAGTTTTTCCTGCAAATCAAGTAAGGGCTGACAGTCCGGAAGAAACGCCGCCGTCACGTCGATGAGTTTGTTGAGAAACGGCAGAAAATTGGTGTGATCCCGTTGATCCTGTGCTTTGATTTTGATGTAAGGCGGTTCCGTACCGGTTTACAATACAAGGCGTCTGCCTGTGTTAAACTCTGTGGGAATAATAACCAGGTTGTAAAATATCGTGTATGTTCCTGCAAAAAACGGGTGTCAATTTCGTCGGTTTGGGCATTTGACTCCGTATTTTTTGGGGGTGGAACGCCTTCTGGACAATTACACCGGATGAATTATTCAAATCACAAAGATTAGACCTGTTGCGTAACTCAGATTTGCGTTTCGGCGTTTATAATACCGCATATCAGCGTTGTCCGCAACAAATGTCTTCTGCGTCTGTTGCGGTACGGATGCGTCATCATCTTAAACGTTTTCAGCTTCGCATTAACGTGTTCGACCGCTACCCGCTTCGATGATAATTCGTGATTAAAACCCTTTTCTGCCTCCGACAACTCCTTGTGTTTTTCTTCTTAATCGGTATGACACTATTCGCGTGAACTTTTTGAATGCCCTGATAACCGCTGTCGGCATATAACATCACGCCGAGCAACAACAACTTCAATATCGTCTTCGAGCACAACTTGAAGTCGTGAACTCTGCCTTGATCCTGATGAACGCAATAAATCAAAAGCGTTTGAAGGTTCATCACGATTTGCGATTTAATCGTGTGCCTTTTTTTTACCGGAGTACCAGTCACGCTGCTTGTTTTTCGGCCTCTCAATGGGATGTTCGGTTACATCAACAACCAATTCTTCACCGGTCAAGTTTTCGTCCCCAAGAACTTCTTCGCCGGGCAATGCAAGTATTCCGCTTGTATCGGGAACATCTTCAACCCGTTGGATGGAGCGGCGGACGGTTCCTTTGTCAACGCCGTAATCAACGGCAATATGTTCCATTGTACGGTATTCACGCCAGTATTGAAAGGTGATGAGTAATTTATCACCGACAGATAAATCGCCGGGATTGCCGCCTTTCTCGTGAGCAAAAGAATAAGCGAGTTGCAGAACGGTCAGCATCTGCCGGAACACGGCTTTGGTCGTTCCGAGAATACGTTTGAATTGTTCGTCTTTCATTTTGAAAGCATGTTCGATACGCTGCATTTTGTCCTCCGTGACGGATGTGGACTACTGGAATAACCGTATTATAATGAATATCAGTGTTTGGCAACAGGTCTAATATATGTGCAATTTTTATTTTTCGCCTTGAACAGCACAAAAAATCGCAAAAAATTTTTCGTGTAATTCCGTGCTTTTCGCGTGATGGAAAATGATTTTTATCTCTCTCTGAGACGCAAATGCCGCCAGAGAGAAGAATGGTAAAGCATGGCAGCAGAAGCGTAATCGCTCGGTTTGGTGCTAACCTGTCGCTTACGATACAGACTGCCATTTTGATTTATGAAAGGTCAAATTCAAACTCTCCCGTCACGCCGTATTGCATAAAATTTACAGTTCCTCTTGTCCAAATTCGCATGATTCACTACAATATTAATTTGAATGGGTTATATGCCGTTTTATTTTTGATACAATCTGTCAAAAAATGCTATAATAGTAGACACAGCGCGGTTCCAGAGCGGGACGTATAACGTTACTTTTATTTCAGGAGTTTGAATTTATGGCGACAGTAGAGTCACCTTCCACTTATGATCTCTTGACACAGTATCTCAAGGTGAAAAACATCCGTGAAGAAACTTGGCAAAAATTGGCGGAAATTTCTGAACATGCCGTCTACGAAGCCGGTGAGATTCTTTACCGGGAACATGAACAATCAACGCATCTTTACATCGTTCACAGCGGCCAGGTTGATATTCAGTATCTTATGCCGAACGGACGCCGTAAAACAGTGGACACGCTCCTCGAAGGAGACTTCATGCTCTGGTCGGCGGTTGTGCCCCCGTACAAGACGAACTCCATCGGAATCTGCCGTGCCCATGCCGAACTGATTGCCATTGACGGTCCCAAACTGCTTCAGCTTTGCGAGAGCGACCCGATGTTCGGTTATCAATTCATGAGCCTGATCGCAACGGTCATCCGTCGCCGTGTTCAGTCGGCACGCCAGCAGCTTGTGGATTTGGAAGATTAAGTTTGATTCTGCCGTTGCAGCATGGATGGGTTCATACCGTAGCCGGCATGGACTTAACGCTTCGCGTGATACAAAACCGAGTCCTCGTTGGACCCCTCGCTTTGTGCTCACGGGAAATTTAAAGTATTTGAGTGTACAAATGATTCCTTTCTATGAACATCTTGTCACAGTTCAATCGGAAGACATTGACGAAATGGATCATGCCAACAATGTCTGTTATGTGCGATGGATGCAGGATGCCGCCATCGGTCATTCCACGGTCAGCGGCTGGTCTTCGGCACGTTATCTGGAGAACGGTTTCGCTTGGGTGGCACGCCGGCATACCGTGGAATACTTGCAGCCGGCCCTGCTGGGTGATGAATTGACCGTGCACACAGGTATCGTTGATTTTCAGAATGTGCGTTCCACCCGGCGTTATCATTTTATCCGCAAATCGGACGGTGCGTTGATTGCCAAAGCGGAAACCCTTTGGGCATTCATTTCCATTTACACCCGCCGCCCGGTCAGGATTCCCGTTGAAGTTTCCTCTTGCTTTATTGTTACCGACATTTCGTGAAATATACTTGTAATCGGTATGGATTTAACGCTTCGCATGACACAACCGCGCGGGAACAAGTTGTTCATTTTGAATGACGCAAGCCGGCCAACGGAAGGCGGTTACGTTGAACGCGAAGCACGGTGCCTTACCGCTGCGGTATAGTAATTTGTTCTTACATGCGGTATTTCCGGAAGAGAAACTCATT
>BNUO01000080.1 GCA_025997415.1 Campylobacterota bacterium | reverse complement strand
TGTTGCCAACGAGATTATAAGAGAGGTGGAACAGATCGCTCCACCAATCGTTGAACTGCCTACGCCTCCTCCACCTCCGCCAGCTCCTGTATGGGATTACTGGAGTACTGATCCGTTATTGACAACGCCGCCTTATGGTGGAGATCCGGTTAGTTCGAGTTTGAGTCCGACAATAGATCCATATCTGGACTGGGGTCTGTATGTAAGTGATGATATGCTGGACTACACTCAATCTGTCGGTGCAAACACAGACAAGATATTAGGCGGCTATATCAATGGCGTTATTACAGATCCAAGCGTAGTGCAAGGAATGATAAATAGCGGTACCGGTACGACAGTATATTTCGGCGGTGTTGCCGGTGCTGTCATAGACGGGGTGGTCAGCTATAACAATGGGACTTTTGCACGCATCGACCCCCACAATGATGGTCTAGCCCTTAGCATAGGCATTGATTTCGGCAGTCCAACCAATGCGCTTAGCGGAGTATTTGAGTTTACCGTCGGAGGAAATAATTGGACTGATCGTTGGTTTCTAGGCGTTACCGGTTCGGCGAATAAAGATGGCATTAGCGGTAGTCTAACGGATTTGGGCAGCGGGTTTGGCGCAGGGGCTGGTGCAAGCGGCACTTTGCAAGGCAAGTTCTATGGTAGTGGCGCAGAAGCAATAGGCGGCACATTTAAGGTAATCAGCACCGGAACAGGCGGAGCAACCGTTGATGGTATGTTTGCGGTAAAGAAATAGTAATTGCGTTTGGCAGAATGACATACACATGTCATTCTGAACGAAGTGAAGAATCTAATCAAACACAGATTCTTCAGTCGCTCTCCGCAGTAACGCTTCCTGCGGAAGCTACTGCTCCGCGCTCCTTCAGAATGACAGGTGTTGCATTGTCATTCTGAGCGAAGCGAAGAATCCCTATTCCCACGCTTTGCACTGCCGAAGCATTTTGCTTTGTCAAGGATAAGACGCGAGATCCCCAAAGTCGAAGCGTCCCGCAGACAAAGCAAAATGCAAGGGTATCCGTTAGGACAGTGCAACCGCGTGGTAATTTCTTTGCCTACTTTCTTGTTTACACAAGAAAGTATGGTCGCGTGCGCCGAAGGCGCATGCGAAAAATCTCTGTATTTGTTTTTAGATTCTTCGGCTCAAAAGCAGCCTCAGAATGACAGAGCGTTTGTCATTCTGAACGAAGTGAAGAATCTAAAGACTAACACAGATACTTCGGCTTCGCCTCGTATGACAGAGCGTTTGTCATGTTGAGCGTTAGCGAAACATCTGTGTTTGCCCGTTTTAACATTGCGGTGCGCTACTTTTATATTCCATCTTTGATGATTTTATATATCTTTGTTGAATCAATATCGAGGCGCTTTGTACACTTTTTTATAAAATTATGAAAATACTTGCTGTCTCTTTTCGCTAGTGATGGTGATACGCGAAAGAGCGATACTTGTTTTTCAACTCCTTTGAGCATATGTTCGGATAAAAATGTTAATAGCATTTTGTGATTGATTGAATGCAACATATTCAAATACTTGATAACATTTTTCATATTACTGCTTATTTTTACTTTCTCCACTATCTCCTCATAGTCTATATTGAATAATTTTTTTACAATATCTTTATTCATATTTTCTCCCATCATTATATCGGCGCTAAAATGTTTTTTTGTCTCTGTCTCAATTCTTGAGGCGATATTTACTACATCTCCAATATATGTAACAATTTTATAGGCGCTTGAATTGATCTCTATTTTTTCCACATATCCAAACTCCATACCAATGCCAAATTTGATTTCCATGTTCTTTTTTTCTTTGAACTTGGTGCATTCATCTTTATTGATTTTACTCAGTATCAAGCTAAATAAATAACATTTTACGGAAGAGTGATCGCCAAAAAAAATCGTTATAAATCCATCGCCCGTCGAGTTAAAGTAGAAGTTATTGTCTTTGTCCAATTCCGAAGCCAACAGCAATCCATTTTGAGACAATACTTTAATGAGTTCAATAAAATCAGTATCATCAGCTTGAGAAAAGAACCTTAATTTGTCCGTAAATGATCTGGTGTCAAATATGCACACCGAACATATCAATTTATTCATACTTTCTCCTGTTGTGTTAATGATTGATTATTAGTACGGATTAGCCAAATCTTCCCGTAATATACTCCTCCGTCAGCTTCTGCGCGGGACTTACAAACATTTGCGGCGTGGGGCTAAGCTCGATGAGATTTCCCAAATACATAAATCCGCAATAGTCGCTTAAGCGCGCCGCCTGCTGCATATTGTGCGTAACGATCGCGATGCTCATTTCGTGTTTGAGTTCGATCAAAAGCTGCTCGATCGCCTGAGTAGAGATAGGATCAAGCGCACTCGTCGGCTCGTCCAAAAGCAGTACGCTGGGTTTGAGCGCGATCGCCCGCGCTATGCAAAGCCGCTGCTGCTGCCCGCCGGAGAGCATATTGGCATCGTGTTTGAGCCGATCTTTGACCTCGTCCCAAAGCGCCGCGCCGCGCAGAGATTGCTCCACTTTTTCTGCCAAAATAGCGCGATTTTTCATACCGCTGAGCCGCAAACCGTACGCGATATTGTCGAATATCGTCATCGGAAACGGCGTGGGTTTTTGGAAGATCATTCCGATCTGCGTTCTAAGCGCGATCAGATCGGTTTTTGGCGCGAGAATATCGGTACCTCGAAAGAGGATTTTGCCCTCATATTTGTTGCCGCCGTAGATGTCGTGAATGCGGTTAAAGCAGCGCAAAAGCGTCGTTTTTCCACACCCGCTGGGACCAATTAGCGCAGTGATTTTACGATCGGCGATCGCCATATCGATATTTTTCAAACTCGCATTTTCGCTGCTTGCGTATGTGAATGTGAGATTGATGATCTCTAACGCTTTTTTCTCTGCTTTTTCTTGCGTTGTTTCTTGCGCTTTTTCTTCGCCGTTTGTCGTTATATTCGCCATCCGCCACCTCCGATTTTTCCTATTATGTTTATGGTGAAAACAAATGTCAAAAGTATAAATGCCGCCGCCCACCCAAGCTGCTGCCAATCTGCATACGGACTTGTCGCGTAATTAAACATCGTAACGCTTAATGAGGCGATCGGAGCATTTAGATCGTAACTGACGAAATTGTTGTTAAACGCAGTGAATAAAAGCGGCGCAGTTTCACCGCTAATTCTTGCGATCGAAAGCAGCGCTCCCGTGATCAGTCCTGCGCGTGCACCGCGCCAAATTACGCGCATGATTGTTTGGTATTTTTTCGCACCCAGAGCGGCTGAGGCTTCACGCTGCATTGGCGAAATAAGATTCAACATAGAATCAGTAACTCCCGTTACGATCGGTATCATAATAATTGCCAGCGCAACTGCTCCCGCCCAGCCAGAAAAATGTCCGATCGGCAGCACCAAAACCGCATATACAAAAGCGCCGATTACGATCGAAGGAATGCTTGTCATTATCTCCGATGCGGCGCGTGCAAATTTGGTGATCTTTGCACCGCCGTATTCGCTGATAAATGTGCCTGCCATAAGCCCGATCGGGATACCGATAAACGATGCGGCACTAATCAAAATCACATGACCGATTAAAGCGTTTTTCAGACCGCCGCCGTCATATCCTGCGGGCGCGGCGGAGTTTAGAAATACGCCTAAGTTTAACGCGCTAAAACCCTTGTAACAGACAATCGCCAAAATCCACAAAAGAAACGATATTCCTATCACCATACAAACGACCGCGAGCGTTAAAGCTACTCTGTTTATAGCTACCCGTTTTTCTTTGTAGTTCATTTGTTTCCTTTGCGTTTGATCAGCAATAGTTTAGCCGCGCCTATACACAAAAAGCTCATAATAAACAGTATGAACGCCAAGTAGAACAGAGACGATGTATATATCGAGCTGTCCGCTTCGGTAAATTCGTTTGCCAAAACAACGGGAATTGAGCTTCCCGCGCTTAATAAACTATCGGGTATTTTGTGTGCGCTGCCGATCACAAACGCCGCAGCCATTGTCTCGCCAATCGCGCGTCCAAGCGCTAAGATCGCCGCACCTACGATCGCATGTTTAGCGTATGGAAGTACGATATTTTTGATCGTATCAAACATAGTTGCGCCAAGCGCGTATGCCGACTCTTTCATCATATCTGGGACGGTCTCGATCGCATCTCTTGAAACAGAGGCGATCAGCGGCAAAATCATAATTGCAAGAACGATCGAAGTCGTCAAAAGTCCTAAGCCGTTTCCACCCACAAGATCGCGCATAATAGGAGCTAAGAAAAATAGCCCCCACATACCGTAGATCACAGATGGAACTGCGGCTAGAAGCTCTACTAAAGCCCCTAGCGTATTTTTGATCGGCTTTGGAGCCATAAGACCAAGATAGACCGCAATTCCCAGCGCGATCGGAAGCGCTAATATCATAGACAAAAATGTCGTGATCAAAGATGATATTATCGCCCCAGCCGCACCGAACTTTTCTACATTCGGCGCCCATTTTGAGCTAAATAGAAAATCTAGTCCAAATAGGTTGATCGCCTCGTGAGCCTCTATATATAGCATTACCGCTATAAGAGCAGCTAAAACTATAATAGATAGAGCGAAAAGCCGCGCCGAACTTGAAAAGATGATTTCGTTAAACCGCCCCATAATATGCCGTTATTATCGCGCTTTATTTTCCAACAGATAGCCTAAAACTAACTGCTTTGTATTGTCATCAAGCGGTATATAACCTAGATCGATAATCGCTTGATCGCCCTTATCAAAAGCCCACTTAACAAAAGCGCTGACTTTCTTATTTATTTCGCTGTTATCTTTTGCGAGCAAAAGAAATGTAGGAGCAGCGAGCGGATATGAGTTATCGCCCTCTTGCAAGATCAAACTTTGATAAAAATGGCTGTTTTTATCCCATTTTGCCTTTGCGATCGCAGCTTTGACATTTTCATTCGCAGCCGTTACCCATTTACCGCTTTTTGTCGTCAAAACGGCTCGCGGCAAGTTGTTTTTGAGCGCGTAAGCGTTTTCAATATAGCCGATCGAGTTTGGCGTTTGCGCCACCATCGCCGCTATGCCTTCGTTGCCCTTCGCGCCTATGCCTACCGCCCAATCGACAGCTTTTCCTACGCCGAATTTTTCCTTCCATTCGCTGCTTGCAAGGCTCAAAAACGCCGTGAAATTGAAGGTCGTTCCGCTGCCATCGCTTCGGCGCACAACCACGATCTCTGCGTTTGGCAGCTTCAAACTCGGGTTATCAGCAGCGATTTTCTTGTCGTTCCACTTAGTAATTTTCCCTAAGAAAATATCCGCTAAAATCTCGTTTTTCAGGCGCAGATCGCCATCTTTCACGCCTGCAACATTGTGCGAAACAACGATTGCGCCGACAAGCGTCGGAAACTGTAGCAGTTTGCTTTCGTTGAGCTTTTTGGCTTCGAGCGGTTCATCGCTCGCGCCGAAATCGACAACGCGCGATGAAATCTGCTTGATCCCGCCGCCAGAGCCGATTGATTGGTAGTTGATCTGCTCTTTCGAGGCTTTTTCGTAGTCGTATGCCCATGCGACATACGCGGGTGCGGGAAACGATGCTCCTGCGCCGTTTAGCGCGGCAAGCGCGGACGAGGCGATGAAAGCCGCCAAGACGATTTGCTTCAACATTTGAACTCCTTTTTTGTAGTGCGGCGAGATATTGACGCATATTTGCAACAATTTGATAACATTCTATGCGGCATCTGTAACCGTTTTGTTATTATCGGCGGCTAGGATTATGCGTATTTTTAAGAAAAGGGACAAAATGCTTACACAGAGCGAAAACAAAGTCGCACGGATACGCAACAATATTTCGGGCAGGTTTGAGGTGCTGACGGCTGCGTTGGAAATAATCAACGATGCTCTGCAAACAGAGGATGCCGAATTGTTCAAAGGCGCACAAAACAGTCTAGCGAATTTCGAGCGCATAAATCTTGAAATAGATAATATGATTATCACTACGCTCGCCACGATCGGGGCGGAGGGAAAAGATTTGCGTGAGTTAATCGCATTTCTAAAAATCACAAATGAAACCAACAGGATTTCATCAAACGCTCGCGCCTTGACAAAAAAGTTACAATTATATGTTAAAAATGGTGAGATCGGCGATATAAAACAGTATGTTACAGAGCTGTGTAAATGCGCTATCAATATGTCGGAGATCGCTCTACAAACAGCGACAAGCGATCTGGCAAACGAGGAAGGTGAAATTTATAGAAAAATGGCGGTAGAAGAGACAAAAAGCGATGATCTCTATGCGCTATTAGAGAAAAAATGCGTAGAAGGAGCAAGCGGAGGCGTTAAACTAAGCGCGGAAGATTATCAGCGGTTAAACGCGGTGAGAAAACTAGAAAAGATTTCCGATCGTTTTATGGCGATCGGGGCGCTTATAGAGTTTGCTAAACACGGCGGAAAATTGGATATGTCATAAGCAACGATGAACGAAACCGTAATTATTATCGAAGACGAGCCTGATCTCTTAGAGCTTTTGGAGTTTCATATTCAAAAAGCGGGCTTTGACGCAGTTGGATTTTCTGACACAAAAAATGTACGGGAGTTTTTAGAAGAAGAAAACTGTTCATTAATGATCGTTGATCGTAATTTAGGCAGAGTGGAGGGGAGCGAATTTGTATCAATTCTACGCAAAGAGGGCATAAATGTACCCGTGATTTTCGCAACGGCAAAAGAGAGCGAGAAAGAGGTAGAAGAAGGCTTTTTGCGCGGCGGCGATGACTATATAAAAAAGCCGTTTAATATGAACGAGCTGATATTAAGAGTAAAAGCGATCATCGCCAGAACCGAACAAAAACACCAAACGCAGAGTTTCAGAGATATTTTATTAGATATTGACGCAAGAAAAGCATTTATAGGCGGAGTAGATGCAGGGCTGACAAAACTAGAGTTCAATCTGCTGGAAATTTTCATAAAAAATAGAAACCGTGCGCTCGATCGCGACTATTTGTTAGAGCAGGTTTGGCGCGATGAAGCGGATTATAATAGAAATACGGTTACAGTCTCTATCGGAAGGCTACTAAAAAAGATCGATCCAAATAAAGAAAAAGGCTATATAAAACCCGTGCGTCAGATCGGATATATTCTTTGCGACGATTAAGCGATCGGATCGGCAAACAACTTATCTCTATATTTAGTCTATCGATCGCGCTTTTTGCGATCGCTACCTATTTTTTGTGCAAAGATATAGAGATGAAGCGATACGAAGATATGTTAATTATATCGCTTAAAACCGTAAAAGCCTCCTTAAAAAGCAGCGATCATTTTCAAGATTTTTGCGATGATTTTCATAAAAATACAGATATGCGAATGACGATCGTGGATATAGATGGAAAAGTGCTTGCTGACAGCGAGTTAAAAGCGTCTGAAATGGAAAATCACGCAAAAAGAATAGAGATTTACGAAGCGCGATTTAACGAATATGGTTTTGCGCAGAGAAGAAGCGCCAGTACAGATGTCGATCTTCTATACGCCGCCACAAAAATAGCGATAGATGATCAAGAGTATTTTGTCCGAATAAACGCGCAATTAGACGATATTTTGCGCAGTTTTTATCTAATATGGATCGGCGTGCTGGTGATCTTTGTTCTTGCGGTTGCGCTTTTGGCATTTTCGTTTAGCGCATTAAACAAAAAGATCAGATTAGAGATAGTAAAAATATACTCTGCGTTTTTGGCGCTGGAAAACAAAGATTACAATATCGATCTGGGTCTGCCATTTTCAAAGGAGTTTTACGAAATCGGACTTTTTATAAAAAAGTTTGCCAAAAAATTGCAAAAACGCGACAAACAGAAACGCAAATATACTGCAAAATTGAAACTCGCAAGCCAACAAAAAAGCGCAATCATCTCCGCGATAAGCCACGAGTTCAAAAACCCGATCGCCGTTTTGATCGGCTATGCGCAGACGCTTATAGAAAACGACGATCTAGATCGCAATATCCGCATAAAGTTCTGTGAAAAAATAGTAAAAAACTCGCAAAAAATATCCGATACAATCGATAGATTAGCACTATCGGTAAAACTTGAAATGGGTGAACTTTCACTCAAAAAAACAGATTTTGATCTACACGAATTGACAAAAGAGATTGTTAATGGATTTACGCTCTCAAACCCAAAGAGAGAGATCATTTACGGAGGCGATCCGATCATGATAAACGCCGATAAACAGATGATGGAGTCGGTGATTGTAAATCTAATAGATAATGCTATTAAATATTCCGATATATACATAGTGGTAACGCTGCAAAACGGCAAATTTTCCGTAATAGATAAAGGAATTGGGATAGCACAAAACGAGATAGAGAATATCGTAAAAAAGTTTTACAGAGCCACATCGGGCAATAGAGCCAATTCGCTGGGTTTAGGACTCTCTTTTGTGTCAGATATTTTGCGTCTGCACGATATGAAACTGGAGATCAAAAGCGAGATAAACAACGGCAGCATTTTCTCGTTTGATCTGCCAAAATAACCATTAAACGGCGGCTGCGACAATGAGCGCGAAAATGAAGCGGCGCGTCCTAAGCTGACGCGATCTATCATAGCGCGTTCAAGGAGTTGCTATGCGGTTAAATAAGTTTTCAACTCAGCTTCTGTTTGCCGTTTCATTTGTGGTGTCGGTAAGCGGGATTTTAATGGTTTTTCACATCAAAACTTCGGGGCTTGAAACGGTTCACGAGTGGGTAGGCGTG
>BNUO01000079.1 GCA_025997415.1 Campylobacterota bacterium | reverse complement strand
CCTCTTTTCGATCGCTTCATCGCTATCGCCAATCGCCTTGATGATCGTTGCTATCGGTTTTTGTGCGCTCGCCCCCTCCAAGCTCGTCTCGTCAAGCTGCGTAACGATGTTCAAAAGCGATTCAAGCCTCGTTGTCGTCGTCGTCAGCCTCTCAAGCTCTTCAACTGTGTGGGTGGCGTGCTTGGTCTGACTGCTAAGATACATAAACGATCCAACCAGCGAAGCGGCAATAAAAAACCAGTAAACGGTTGCAAAAGTTCGGTTCATTGTTGCTCCTCCATACGCATTTTTGCGTAACGCGCCTCGTAACGGGCGAAGAGAACGCAGAGCAGTCGTTACGGTTTGCCGACACGATCAACGCAACGCTGCTACAAACGAAAGATCAACTAAGCGAAACGAGAGAGCGCTACGAGGCGGATACGACCAATATTCTGCGCGTTGGGATCGCGGGCTTTGGAGTGATCTTTTTGATCTGGGGCGTGCGCTGGTATCTCGAAACGAGGCGGACGCAGGATACGCTGGAGATGGTTGCGGGGCATATAGAACGGTTTGCGGCGTATATCACCGATAAGGCAAACGAGTTTGACCGCCTCCAAGCACAGCACGGCGCGATGGGAACGATTGTCGCACACATCAACCAAGCGGCTGATCGCTACGAAAAACACCGCGATCAAAATGTCAAAACGCTTGGCGAACTGCTGCTTATTAGCGCACAGGTTGGCAGAGGACACACAAGCCACCGCGTCATTGGCGAACCGGGGAACTATCTCAACAACGGACTAGTCAAGGTTTTCAATCAGATGACGCAGAGTATTGACGCTTCAACCCGCCGCATTTTGGAGGTTTTGGACGCATACAAGCATGGCGATTACACAAAGCAGATCGCCTTTGAAGGGCTTGACGGCGAAATGCGCGAACTGATCTTGGGCGTTAATTCGCTAGGAACTGCGCTAAGCCGCAGTATGTCGATGAATCTCAAATACGGAATGACGCTGAGTAACGCCTCCAAAGAGCTAACCCGCACGGTCGAGAGCTTGACGAAAGTGTCAACCGATCAGGCTTCGAGCGTCAATCGCATTACCGCTTCCGTGCGCGACATTATCCAAAATATCGAAGATACCACGCAAAAAGCGGAGCAGATGGCGGCGCTGGCGATCGAAACGAAAGAGGCGACAGCAAGCGGGCTTGTACTTTCGCAAGATACCGTCAAAGCAATGGAGGAGATCAACACTTCGACAACGCAGATCAAAGAGGCGATCGCGGTGATTGACACGATCTCGTTTCAGACCAATATCCTTTCGCTCAACGCGGCTGTGGAAGCGGCGACAGCGGGCGAAGCGGGCAAGGGCTTTGCGGTTGTGGCGGGCGAGGTGCGAACGCTTGCGGGCAAGAGCGCGGAGGCTGCCAAAAAGATCAAAGAGCTGGTTGTACAAACGCAGTCAAAAGCAAACGAAGGTATGGGCATTTCCAAAAAGATGATCGAGAGTTTCAAGGTGCTTTCGCACAAAGTCTCCGACACCTACGAGCTGGTCAATGCCGTTACAGTCGCCTCGCAAGATGAGATGAAAAAGGCGGGCAGTATCAATAAGTCGATCGAAGAGTTGGGCGCGATCAACCGTCAAAACAGCGAAACGGCGACACATACGGGCAAGATCACCCACCAAGTTTCTATGCTTGCCGATCGGCTAGTACAAGTGGCGCGAAGTACAAGATTTGACGGTATGGAGTCGCAATGACCGAGTATCAATCGCTATTTTTGGGGGAGGCAGGCGAGCTGTTTGCCAGCGGTTACGATCGCCTGTTGCCCGCCGAAGAGAGCGATTCGTTGGACGCGGAGGCAGTCGCAGAACTCTTTCGCATACTCCATACGATCAAAGGTAGCAGCGGCGGAGTGGATTTCAACAATCTAAGCCGTTATGCGCATTCGCTTGAAAATCTGCTCTCCTACTTGCGAGACGGCAAGGTCGGCTACAAAAGCGGAATGGCGAGTTTTCTTGTCGATTCGCTTGATTCAATGCAGCAGATTTTGGACAAAGAGTCCCAAGATACGCTTGATAGCGCGGATTTTGAGACGAAGATTGCGGTGATGGAAAAACGGGTGGCGGAGTTTCTCGCCCTGCCCTCTTCAACGCCCGCGCCCGTTTCTGCGCCCAAACCCGTGCCAACGACAAGCAACGATGGGTTTATCCTCTTTGATCCTGCGGATATTGCCAAGTTTGAAGCGGCGCAAGAGACAACAAAACTTGATGATCACTACGATCATCCCGTATCCGATGATGGAATGATTGACGCAGCATCGCTTGCGATCTACGAAGCCATGAGCGCTGGAAATGAAACGATCGTTGCAGATCCAACGCCTATCGAAGAGATACGAAAAAGCACAGCGTCATCGGGCAATATCCAGATGGCGAGTATCCGTGTCGATCTGGACAAAATCGATCTGTTGCTCAATCGCGTAGGCGAACTGGTGATCACAAACGCAATGCTCGATCGTTTCGCCGAAAAGCTCCAAAACCATCACGACAAAAATATCCTCCGCGAGCAGTTAGCGCAACTGGAGCGGCACATTCGCGATCTCCAAGATGCAGTGATGAGCGTGCGAATGGTGCCGATGGAGCAGATATACGCGAAGCTGCCGAAGATCGTGCGCGATCTGGCAAAGAAGCTGGGCAAACAGGTGCGGCTGGTGCATAGTGGCGATAGCGTTGAGATCGACAAGATGATGATCGAAGGGCTTAACGATCCGCTAATGCACATCATACGAAACGCGATCGATCACGGTCTTGAGCCGCCCAAAGAGCGCGAGGAGTCGGGCAAAGCTCCTGCGGGGCTGATCACCGTTACGGCGGCGCAGGAAAACGGACAGATTATCATCAACATCAACGACGATGGGCGCGGGATTAATGTCGAACGGGTTGTGCAAAAGGCGATCGAAAACCGTACGATCTCGCACGAAATGGCGGCGAAACTCAGCGATGAAGAGAAGCTAAATCTCGTCTTCAACGCGGGACTTTCGACGGTTGGCGAGATTTCGGATATATCGGGGCGCGGCGTGGGAATGGATGTGGTGCGCAGTAACATCTCCAAACTCGGCGGTCTTGTGAGGCTAAGTTCAACTCCCAGACGCGGTACTCGCATATCGATCGTCCTGCCGCTGACGCTGGCGATCCTAGACGGGCTGAATGTGTTTGTGGGCGATCAACGCTACATATTGCCTCTTTCTGCGGTTGTGGAGTCGTTGCAACCCGGTCCCAAAGTGATCAAATCAAACGGCGACGGCAGCCGCAAGATTTTGATGTTGCGCGAACGGTTTATCCCGATCATCGAGATGCACAGGCTCTTTGCCATTGAGCCAAAATACGCGCAGATCGAAGATGGGATTTTGATCGTCGTGCGTGCGGGCGAGGAGAGGTTTGCGCTCTTTGTCGATAGCTTTGGCGCACAGCAGCAGGTGGTTGTCAAGTCGCTGGAAAAGAACTTTCGTCGTGTGCGCGGAATTGGCGGCGCGATGGTGCAAGGCGATGGGACAGTTGCGCTGATCCTCGATCCGCTGGGGATCATAGACAAAGAGCGCGAAATGATCTTGGCGCAGGAGGCGTATCTGTGAAAGATGAGTTTTTGGTTTTCACTATGCTTGGGATTTTGTATGGCGTGCGGCTGGAGAAGGTGCGCGAGATACTGACCTACGAAAACTCGATCACGCCGCTTCCTAGTAATCCTGCTTGGGTGCTTGGGGTGATCAACCTGCGAGGCGAGATCACGCCCGTCATTGACCTGCGGCGCAAGTTCGCAAGCGGCTCTTGTCTCTACGATGCGGAGACGATCGTTGTTGCGCTCAAACTGGAGGGCGATCGAATGGTAGCGATCGTGGTCGATACGATCGAAAACATCGTACAGATCGATATGAAAGATGCGCAGCACACTTCGGACATTGGCAGTACGCTCGATCCGCGCTATCTTGACGGACTGGTCAAAGTCGGCAACGATATGGTAAGCCTACTCAACATTGATGTACTACTGGGAATCGACGAGATATAGGGGGCTTTGCGGCGATCGCAACGCAAGGCGGACGGATCGCTGGCTGGAATCATTGCAAAATGTAATCTAGCCACATCGTTTAAGCAAAGTAAAGCATAATTACACCTCATGTTAGCGTGAAAGGGCAGAGAATGCGCATTGGCTTCAGGCGAATGATATTCACCCCCCCCCCCCCCCATCGGTTGGGCGTCATCAGTTAATGCCGTAGGTATCTACTCTAACCATTCTATTCCCTTTTCATCTCAATCCCCTTAGCTCCATCTCTGTTTTCAGTATCGAAACAGAAGGAGACTCAATGAAAGATTTCAGATTTTCACTTGGTGTAACCGCGATATGCCTAGCGTTAGCTGCCTATTGGGGCGCACAAAGCGGTATGGGCATTGTGGGCGCAATTATCCTCGTGGCTGTGCTGGGCGTGATGGAGGTTAGCCTCTCATTCGATAACGCCGTCGTAAATGCCTCTGTCTTAAAAGAGATGAGTGAAAAGTGGCAGACCATCTTCCTGACAGTGGGTATTTTGGTAGCGGTATTTGGAATGCGGCTCTTTTTTCCTATTGCAATTGTAGCGATCGCAACCGGACTTGGTATGGGTGAAGTTACAGCAATGGCGCTCAATAACCCAGACGAATACTCCGCTCATCTTACCAGTGCTCACGCAGGGATTGCTACATTCGGCGGTATGTTTTTGTTGCTTGTATTCTTCTCGTTTTTGCTTGATGAAGAGAAGGAGACGCATTGGTTAGAAGCGATCGAAGAGCGGCTTGCGAAACTAGGCAAAATAGATTCTGCCGCTGTATTGATAGCTCTGATCATTTTGTTTGGAATGTATCTGTGGCTGCCGCTCGATACTGCTGCAAAATTGACGGTTGTCAGCGCCGGTCTTGGCGGCGTAATCCTCTTTGTTGCCGTTAGCAGTTTGGACAGCCTGTTTGAGAGTAAAGAGGGAGGCGAAGAAGCGGTTAAGGTGGCAAAACGCAGCGGTATTGCAGCGTTTTTGTATCTTGAAGTTTTGGACGCTTCGTTTTCGTTTGATGGCGTGATTGGTGCATTTGCCATCACCCGCGATGTTGTGATCATAATGCTTGGTTTGGCTATCGGCGCGATGTTTGTACGCTCACTGACCGTGCATTTAGTACGCAATGGAACGCTTGATGAGTATATCTTCCTAGAACACGGCGCACACTACGCGATCGGCACGCTTGCGTTCATTATGCTTGCGGGTATTGTGGTGCATGTATCGGAAGTGATTACCGGACTGATCGGTGTTGCGTTTATTGCTTTGGCGTTTTTCTCATCGCTATGCCATAAAAGGTCGGGCAGCAGATACCGCCTGAATACCCAAAAATAGGAGCAAAAAATGGCTATCTCACTCAAAAAGGGCAGCAATGTGTCGCTGACGCAAACTGCACCTTCGCTTCAAAAGATATTGATAGGGCTAGGCTGGGACGCGCGTGCAACAGATGGCGGCGACTTCGATCTGGACGCAAGCGCGTTTTTGCTGACGGAAAATGGCAAGGTTCGCAGTGAAGCTGATTTCATTTTCTACAATCAGCCAATTTCGCCTTGCGCTTCGGTGCAGCATATGGGCGACAACCGTACAGGCGCAGGTGAAGGCGACGACGAACAGATCAAGATCGACCTTACGAAAGTGCCGGAAAGCGTTAAAAAAATCGCCGTTGTGGTCTCGATCAACGAAGCCGTGCAACGCAAACAAAACTTCGGTCAGGTTAGTAACGCCTTTATGCGCGTAGTCAATCAAGACAACGACATAGAGCTTGCCCGTTTTGACCTTTCGGAAGATTACAGCACCGAGACAGCGATGATTTTCGGCGAGATATACAGACACGGCAGCGAATGGAAGTTCAAAGCAATTGGTCAAGGCACAAGCGGCGAACTCGAAGCGCTATGTGTATCTTTTGGCGTAGCAGTAGCATAAGGAGGATTTTGTGGGAGTCTCACTTAAAAAGGGTGCCAATGTTGCGCTGGAAACAGGGCTTAAACGGATACTTGTAGGTTTAGGCTGGGACGCGCGTGCAACAGACGGCGGCGACTTTGACTTGGACGCAAGCGCGTTTTTGCTGACGGAAAATGGCAAGGTTCGCAACGATGACGACTTCATATTTTACAACCAGCTTCGCTCGGTGTGCGGCTCGGTTGAACATATGGGCGATAACCGTACAGGAGCAGGCGAGGGCGACGATGAAGCAGTCAAAATCAATCTTGAACAAGTTCCGTCAGTTGTCAAACGCATTGTGATCACCGTTACTATCCACGATGCAAGCGAGCGCGGACAGAACTTTGGTCATGTTAGCAACGCCTTTATGCGCGTTGTTAATTTGGATAATGATGCAGAGCTTGCCCGTTTTGATCTCTCGGAGGATTACAGCACCGAAACAGCAATGATTTTCGGCGAGATATACAGACACGGCAGCGAATGGAAGTTCAAAGCTGTAGGGCAGGGCTTTTCTGGCGGATTGGAAGCGTTATGCGGACAGTTTGGCGTAAATGTAGCGTAAGGAAGAAAAATGGCTAGAAGATTACCCGTCTATCTTGTATTAGACACATCAGGGTCAATGAGCGGCGAACCGATCGAGGCGGTCAAGAACGGCGTGCAGATACTTGTTTCAACACTTCGCCAAGACCCATACGCATTAGAAACTGCGTATCTCTCTGTGATCACATTCAATTCATCGGCGCAACAAACGGTGCCGCTGACGGAGCTATCGGCATTTCAAACACCGCCGATCAGCGCAACCGGTACAACCGCGCTTGGCGAAGCGTTGCTTCTGCTGGCAAACCGAATCGACACAGAGGTTGCCAAAACGACCGCCGATACAAAAGGCGACTGGAAACCGCTGATCTTTTTGATGACAGACGGCAGTCCGACCGACGACATTCAGCAGGGACTTAGCGCGATTCGTGCAACCAAAAAGGCGCTCATTGTTGCCTGCGCTGCGGGCAGTGGCGCTGATGTTGGCGTGCTTAAGCAGATTACAGAGGTGGTAGTGCAACTAGATACTGCGGATGCCGACACGATTAAGGCGTTTTTCAAATGGGTGAGCGCGTCTGTAACTGTAGGCAGTCAAAAAGTAGATCAGGGACAGAAAGAGGTAACAGGTCTTGACGATCTGCCTCCCCCTCCGCCCGAAGTCAATGTTGTCATTTAATTAAAAGGAGCAAAAATGGGAGTTTCACTAAAAAAAGGACAGGGCGTCAGCCTCAAGAAGAGCGAAAATGACCTTTCAAAGGTAACGATCGGACTTGGTTGGGATATCAAGGAGGAGAAGAAAGGTTTTCTGAGCGGCTTGCTGGGCGGCAAAGAAGAAGATTATGATCTTGATGTCATAGCCTTTTTGTGCGGAGCAAATGGTAAAGTGCAAAATACGGGCAACGATAACCTTGTTGGCGGCGACATTGTGTTCTTTAACAATCTGCAACATAGTTCAGGGCGTATCTGGCTGACGGGCGATAATCGCACTGGCGCAGGTGAAGGCGATGATGAGCAGATCGTTGTTAATCTCAACGAACTGTCGCAGAACTACACGAAGATTGTTTTTGTTGTGCAGATTTATCAAGGCGATCAACGCAATCAGAGCTTTGAAAAGGTGCAAAACGCCTTTATTCGCGCCGTTGATGCAAAAGACAAAGAGATGGTGCGCTTTGATCTAAGCGGCGGCGAATCGTTTGCGCAGTACCGATCGTTGCTTTTTGCCGAGTTGGAACGCGACGGCAACGACTGGAAGTTCAATGCAATTGGCACGCCAAGCCCTAGTGCTACCTTCGTTTCGTGGCTTAAACAGTATATTTAGGCAGATGTGATGAGCGAAAGACGACTGCCCGTATATATCCTACTGGATACTTCAGGGTCTATGCGCGGTGAGCCGATACATTCAGTCAATGTCGGATTGCAGGCGCTTCTTAGTGCGATGCGCCAAGACCCGTACGCATTGGAGAGTGTACATTTGGCGATCATCACCTTTGACACAGAGGCGCGTGAGTATATGCCGCTAACGCCGCTTGATGAAGCAAACATAGGCGAGATCACAACGCCGCAATCGGGCGCGACATTCCTCGGCGCGGCGCTGGAGCTGCTGGTTAAATGCGTAGATAATGAGGTGCGTAAAACGCAAGGCGGCGTGAAGGGCGACTGGCGACCGCTGCTATTTGTGATGACAGACGGAAGTCCGTCCGACTTGCAGGCATACCGCGATGCGATAGTGGAGATCAAAAAGCGCAACTTTGGTTCGATCGTGGCGTGTGCTGCCGGTCCAAAGGCAAAAACGGAATTGCTTACGGAGCTAACCGATCGTGTTGTACGGCTTGACACGCTTGATAGCGCTGCGTTTATCAGCTTTTTTGGCTGGGTGTCTGCCTCAATATCGATCGGCTCAAGTAGCGCAGGTATCAACACGCAAACCACTTTGCCTCCCCCTCCGCCCGAAATCAATATGGTGATATGAAAGGAAATAGATGCGAAGACTGCCTGTATTTTTTTGTTTAGACTGTTCAGAGTCTATGGTGGGTGATAATCTGGACAAAATGCAAGATGCTATGGGGGCGATCGCGGGTTCGTTGCGATCTAATCCATACGCGCTTGAAACCGTTTATGTATCGGTGATCGCCTTTGCGGGTTTAGCGCAGACTATCGCGCCGCTTACGGAGCTTTACGCGTTTTATCCTCCGA
>BNUO01000078.1 GCA_025997415.1 Campylobacterota bacterium | reverse complement strand
TCTGCCGCGTCTGCCTTCGCAAGATGGCAAACGAAGGGCTACTCCCTGGCGTTCGCAAATCAAGCTGGTAAGGAATAACGATGAATGATGTAATTGCGGACTCTTTAACACGCATTAGAAACGCTTCTGGGCAGCCCTCTGAAGTCCTTGATACGCGGCGCGGCGATGGCGATGAACTTCTCAAGGAAGTTGAACATCTGTTTGCCCCGCAGCGTAACGCGCACGCCAACATTCATTCCCTCGCGGATCTTGAAGGTTGCGACCGACTTTTTCGCCTGTGTGATCACCGCTTTTTGACCGGCAATAATGCTGATCGTATCGGCTATATTTTGCAGGAGCTTCTGATCTTTGCTCCCCTCGCCTGTTCCCACGCTAATGACGATCTTGTCCAGTTTGGGTAAAAGCATAGCATTGGTTACGCCCAGCTCTTTGGTCAAGTCAGCTTTAAGGGCGGCATATCTTGCTTTTAGTTGCAGCATCTTAGCCCTCTACTTTCTTTACATTTGAGATGTGGATCGGCTTTTCTTTGTTGATAAATCCGCCATCTTTGTTCTTCTCGCTGGGCTTAACGGCTTTTTTAACCACCTTGCAGCCCTTGACGATCACCTGCGATTTTTTGGGCAAAACTTGCAAAATCTCGCCCTCTTTGCCTTTATCATCACCGGCGATTACCAAAACCTTATCGCCTTTTTTGATCTTGCTGGTTGCCATTAGAGTACCTCCGGTGCGAGCGAAACGATCTTCATAAAGTTTGCATATCGCACTTCACGACCGACAGGTCCAAAAATGCGTGTGCCGATCGGCTCTTTTTTGGCGTCAATGATCACAGCCGCGTTATCGTCAAAGCGGATTAGCGATCCATTCTCGCGGTGAACCTCTTTGCTTGTGCGGACGATGACCGCTTTGACCACCTGACCTTTTTTCACTTTTCCGTTTGGAATTGCCTTCTTAATGCTTGCGACGATCACATCGCCCAAAGTGGCGTAACGGCGTTTGCTGCCGCCCAGTACTTTGATGCACATAATCTCTTTTGCGCCGCTGTTGTCGGCAACATTTAGGCGCGTAAAACTCTGTATCATGCAACCACCTCAGGTCGTGTATAGGATTTCAACCTAAAACTCTTGTTTTTGGAAATGGGTCTCGATTCGATCGCAACAACCTTATCTCCTACCAACAGTTCGTTCTTTTCGTCATGGACTTGAAAGTTGTTGAAGCGTCGGACGAACTTGTGATAGCGTGGGTGCAAAACGCGCCTTTCAACGCGAATCTTCACGCTCTTGTCGCCGCTTTTGCTCACTACAACGCCTTCAATCTCTCTCTTGTGCGGTGTTTTGATCTCGCTCATTTGCCCTCTCCGTTCTCGATTGCACTTAGCGCTGTGAGCGTTTGTGCGATCTCCTTGCGCTTAGTACGAATCTCGTTCGTGTTGCTAAGCTGCATCGTCTTTTGTTTCATACGCAGAGAAAAAAGTTGAAGTTTCTTCTCTTTGACATCTTTGAGCAGATCCTCTCTGCTCTTTGATTTGATCTCAGAATATTTCATTGTCTGCTCCACTCATAACGATCTTTGTGCGAAGCGGCAGTTTGCTCGCGGCGATCGAAAGCGCCTCTTTCGCAAGCGTCGGCTCAATGCCCGCGATCTCATAGAGCATACGACCGCGCCGAATGTTCATGACCCACTCTTCCACGCCGCCTTTACCCTTACCCATACGGGTTTCAAGAGGCTTTTTCGTCAGCGGTTTATCGGGGAAAATCCGAATCCAGACACGCCCCTGCCGTTTGATGTGCCGTGTCATAGCAACCCGCGCCGCTTCGATCTGACGGGAGTTAATGCGTCCGTTTTCGAGCGCTTTTAACCCCAGATCGCCAAACGCGAGTTCAACGCCTCGACTTGCCGCGCCGCGATTGCGACCTTTCATCATCTTGCGATATTTAGTTCTCTTGGGCATTAACATAACGGTTATTCCCCTTTATCTTCGGTTTTTTTGCGTCTTGGCGATCGCTGTTTGCGTTCGCCGCGCTCTTGGTTTGGATCGTCGGGCGCGGTATCGCTCTCGTGCGAGATGCCCTTTGCAAGCACTTCACCCGTGAAGATCCAAGTTTTGATGCCGATAACGCCGTAGGTTGTATGCGCCTCTGCGTAACCGTAATCAATGCGTGCGCGAAGTGTGTGGAGAGGTACGCGACCTTCCAGATACCACTCTCTACGCGCGATTTCCGCACCGCCAAGCCGTCCGCTGACTTGAACGCGAATGCCCTTTGCGCCGCCTTTTAGAGCCGCTTGCATCACCTTTTTCATCGCGCGGCGGAATGCAACGCGCTTTTCAAGCTGTGTGCCGACATTTTCAGCGGCAAGCTGTGCGCTAAGCTGCGGTCTGCGCTCCTCTTTGATATTGACGATCACCTCTTTTTTGACAAGGTCGATCACCTCTTGCTTGATCTTTTCAATGTCGCTTCCCTTTTTGCCGATGACAAAGCCGGGCTTTGCAACGACGAGAGTAACCTTGAGCTTTTTGATCGTGCGCTCAATAATGATGTCTCTGATCCCCGCATAATAGAGTTTCTTTTTGAGAAACGCGCGAACCTTGTAGTCTTCGCCAATGTTTGCCACACGGTGAGCTTTGCCGGGAAACCAGCGCGACTTCCAGTTGGTATTGATCCCAAGTCTAAGACCGATCGGATTTGTTTTCTGACCCATTATCGACCACCTTCTTCTTTTTCAACTTCCACCAAGATATGCGATGTCGGCTTGCGAATGGGCGTAGCTCTGCCTCGCGCTCTGGGGCTAAAACGGCGCAGAATTGGACCGTTATCCACGCGGCAGCTCAAAACCGTCGCTTGCGCTGCGTCCAAGCCGGAGTTTGCCACAGCGGAGGCGATCACCTTGTAGATCACGCGAGCCGCTTTATTGGGCATAAATTGCAAGCTGGCGAGCGCTTTTTCTGCGTTCATACCGCTAACTTCAGTAGCGATCAGACGAGCTTTTGTCGGCGAGAGCCGAACGAATTTCAGTAATGCTCTACTCATCTTACTTTCCTATCTTCTTCTGAACGGTGCCCTTGTGCCCATGGAAGGTGCGCGTGGGAACGAATTCGCCCAGCTTGTAGCCGATATGGTTCTCCGTAATATAGACCGCCACATGATCGCGTCCGTTATGCACTAAGAAGGTCAGTCCCACAAAATCTGGGCTGATCGTGCTGCGGCGCGACCAAGTTTTGATCGGCTTGCTGGAGTTCTCTTTCTTTGCCTTAACCACTTTTTTGCTCAAGTGATCGTCGATAAAGGGTCCCTTTTTTGTTGATCGTGCCATGGCTTACCTCACACCTTTTTTGCGGCGAGTAATGATGTACTTGTTCGACGCTTTGGATTTTTTGCGGGTTTTCAGACCCTTGCACTGTTGTCCCCAAGGAGAAACAGGAGGTCTATGACCGTTGGATTTGCCCTCGCCGCCGCCGTGTGGGTGGTCGATCGGGTTCATCGCCGAACCTCGTGTCTGCGGGCGAATGCCCATATAGCGAGCGCGTCCTGCTTTGCCGATGACGCGATTTGCGATCTCGGCATTGCCAACCACACCGATCGAAGCGATACATTCCGAGAGGATATGCCGCACTTCGCCGCTAGGCAGACGAATGATCGTGTATTTGCCTTCACGACCCATCAACTGTGCGTAACCGCCTGCGCTTCGTGCAAGCTGTCCGCCCTTGCCGGGTTTGAGTTCGATGTTGTGAATGATCGTACCGACAGGGATTGATTTCAGTTTCATAGCGTTACCGACAACGATGTCTAGTCCCGCTTCCGCCGCTTCAACCGAGCTGCCAACCTTCAAACCGTCAGGCTGAATGATGTAGCGCTTGTCGCCGTCTTTGTATGTGATCAAAGCGATTCGGCAGTTGCGGTATGGATCGTATTCGATCGCCGTAACCGTACCCGGAACGCCAAACTTGTTTCGTTTGAAGTCGATAATGCGGTAGAGCTTCTTTGCCCCGCCCTCTTTGTGGCGCGATGTGATCCGACCGTTGTTGTTACGACCTGCCGTAACGGAAAGTTTCACCAGCAGCTTTGGCACGCTTGCCTTTGCCGTGATGTCCTTGTTGTCAAGTCCGGTCATATAGCGTCTGGACGGAGTATAAGGTTTGTAGGTCTTTAGTGCCATTGTTTCTCCTTACACCGTGAGCGATTCGAGCGCCGCGCCATCGGGCAGCGTTACGAAGAACTTTTTGAGATCGTCTCTCTTGCCGGCTACGCCGCGAAACCGTTTGGTTTTGCCTTGAATGTTGGAAGAGTTGATCTTCTTGGGCAACACGCCGAAATAAACGCGGAAAACCTCTCTAAGCGAATCTTTGGTCATCTTTGGGGAGGTTTGTACAACGACAACGCCCTTTTCTTGCAAAGATAGAGTCTTTTCGGTATAGAGAATGGATTTGATATCGGTAATGTCCGCCATCTCAGTCCTCTTTAGTGATTTGTTCGAGCGCCGCTTTTTCGATCACGATAACACGGTAACTCGCCGCTATATAAGCGTTGATTTCGCCTACTTCGGCTAGGTAGTAAGCCGATAGGTTTCTAAAGGCTAGATAGCTCTTTTCGTTGATACTCGTAACGACAAAAAGTCCGTCGCGTGGAGCGAGTTTCTTTGCGATCTGCGCCGCGCTCTTGGTTTTGCCGCTTTCAATATCCAACGAATCGACAACCAGCAAAGAGCCTTCGCTCGCTTTTTTGTTGAGTACATACAAAAGCGCCAGCCGTTTCTGCTTTTTGTTTACTTTTTGGTTGTAGTTGCGGGTGTTTTTTGGACCAAACGCCACGCCGCCGCCAACAAATGTAGGACCTTTTAGCGAACCTTGACGACCGCGACCGCCGCCTTTTTGTGCGAACGGTTTCTTGTCTGTACCGCTGACTGCCGCTCTGGTTTTGGTGTGCGCGCCGTTTTGACGGATCGAACCCAAAAATGATTTGGCATAGAGATAGAGATTTTGCTCGCTAATGCTCTCGTATGACTCCGGCAGAGCGACTTCGCCCGCTTTTTCGTACTGAGCGTTTAGTAGTGTGGCTTTACTCATTTAACAACCTTTACGCGACCCAGTGCGCCGTTTGCGCCGGGGATACTCCCCTTGACGACGAGGATCTTGTTTTCTGGATCGAAGCTCAACACTTCGCTCTTGATCGTCTGAATCTCGTTGCCGTAATGACCCGCCATCTTCTTACCTTTGATGACGCGACCCGGCTCTTCACGGTTACCGATCGATCCGCCTGTGCGGTGAAATCGGCTACCGTGTGCGCCGGGACCGCCTTGGAAGTTCCACCGTTTGATCAGACCCGTAAAGCCGCGACCTTTGGTGTTGAAAGAGGCTTTGAGAATCGTACCCGCCGTCAATGCGCTCAAATCTTGATCGCCGCTGGCTGCGCCGTCAGATTCGATCGTTGCGAAACGGTTAAACTCTTTGGAAAGCGAATGTTTTTTCTGAACGCCCTGAATCGCCTTGTTGATCCGCTTGCCGTTTGCGTACGCAGCGATCGCCTTGCCTTCGACAGAGGGCGCGACAAACTTGAGTTCGCTAACTTTAAGGAGGGTAACAGCGGTAGAAACAGCGCCGAGTGTGCGGCTCATACCGATTTTTTTAACTATGTATTCCATCGGTTACGCCTTTTGGTTCATCGATCGCACTTCGACATCAACTTCCGGAGCGAGGTCGAGTTTCATCAGCGAATCAACGGTATCGCCCGTAGCGAAAACAATGTCTATCATACGCGAATGAACGCGAATTTCAAACTGCTCGCGCGAGTCTTTATTGACATGCGGAGAGCGCAAGACCGTGTAGCGACGAATCTTGGTTGGCAGCGGCACGGGACCGATCAGCTCTGCGCCTGAGCGCTTTACTGCATCCGTGATCGCCAAAACCGACTTGTCGAGGACACGATGGTCGTAAGCCTTTAGCTTGAGGCGTATTTTTTCCATAACAGCAGTCGTCCTTTTTGGAGTAAGAAACCTCTTGCCAAGCGGGTTTATGCCCGATTTGTAATGAGAGCTTTCCGAAAATGGAAGCGCGATTGTAGCCAGTCGTGCGCGTAAAATCAAGGGTCAAACGAAGTTTTGTTTCCTTACCAAAAGGAAACCCACGAATAGATTCTTCGTCCGTCCCTCGCTACTATCGCGAGGGATTGCTCAGAATGACAATGCAACGCCCTGTCATACTGAGGCGTAGCCGAAGTATCTCTGTTTGTCTTGAGATTCTTCGCTGCGCTCAGAATGACAGAGGGGGCGTTCAGAATGACACGCCCGTACGCCGCTCGCTTTTTGCCGCTGATCGCGCAGGGATTTTCGTCAAGGTCAAGGAAGGCGTTTGGGCGCAGGGATTTTGTGCGGGGACAAGGAAGGCGAACAAGTTGCGAAGGGGCTAGGCTAAAACGCCTGCCCCAAAGCAACGCATGTGAAGCCTGACACAGTACCCGTGCAAAAGCACAAGCCCTTAGATCACACTTTGAATTGCGAGAGTGTATTCTGCACTTCGCCCGACAGCTCTCCTAGTCGTTTAGCGCCCTTTGCCGCACTATTGGCAGAGTCGCTGTTTTTGTCGGTCATCTGTGCGATCGATTCGACATTTCGTTCAATATCTTGGCTTGCCGAGCTTTGCTCTCTGAGCGCGTTGGAAATCTCGTCGATCGCTTTGGAAACCTTGCTTGACTGATCGCTGATGGTGTGCATTTTCGCGCCGGCTTCTTGGGTGAGCTTCTGCCCCTGCTCCACCTGCCGCACCACCTTGTCCATCTCCTCAACGGCTTCGTTAGCACTTGCTTGAATCTTGCTGATCATCATCGTAATATCGTCGATCGACTTTGCCGTTCGTTCCGCAAGCTTGCGCACCTCGTCCGCCACAACCGCAAAACCGCGCCCCTGATCGCCCGCTCTCGCCGCTTCGATCGCCGCATTCAAAGCGAGCAAATTGGTCTGATCGGCTACATCCTTGATCACCTGAACCACGCTGCTAATCTGCCTTGATTCTTCGCCAAGCGTCTGAATCACATGCGAAGTTTGCGCCACAACCTCCACCGTTGAACTCATCTCGTTAGTGGTTTTCTCTAGGATTGCTCTGCCCTGACGACTCACCTCGCCCGCCTCTTGAGCCATCTTCTGCGCGTCTGTTGCGCTATTGGACACGGTGCTAATGCTTGCCGTCATCTCCTCAACGCTCGCCGCCACAGATGATGTGCCCGCGCTCTGAACCTGCGAACCAGAGGCAACCGATTCGGCGGCTTTGGAGAATGAGGCGACTTCGTCATTGACTTGATGAACGCTTGCAAGAATGTTTTTGAACGAGGCTTGCAACTTGTCCATCATCAAGTTAAACGCCAGCACCATCTCGCCTATCTCGTCCTGATGAGACTCGTCGAGCCTGTGGGTCAGGACACCCTGCGCGATCTCTGTTACGCCGTCCGTGAGTTTGGAGAGCCGCTTGGTAACGAAACGATCGAGCAGCAACCAAGTAACAACAACGACAACAATGGCGGTGAGCGCAAGCACCAACACGGTGTAGATCAGGGATTGGGTGGTAGCGCTAAATAGCTCATCTACGGGCACATTGACCGCGATCACCATGCCGTTATCCAACTTTTCAAAAAACGAGAGATAGCGCACGCCGTTATACAGAAGCTCCCGCTCAAAGGGGGCGTTTGCATTAAACCAAGAGACTTTAGCAAGTGTGCCCGTAGAGTCTGCGCCCTGATCGGTTGAACCCAGAACCGTGTTGTGTTCAAGGTCGGCAAACAGAGCGAAGCTGTTTTTCGTAGGACGCAGCGCGGCGATCGCCTCCGTAATGGCGTCCAACTGCCAGTCGAGAGTCGCCATACCCACAAAACGCCCTCTGCTGTCATATACGCCGCTTCCAACGCTAGTCATCAGCGCGTGCGTGCCTGCGTCATCGATGTATGGCTCTGTCCAGACCACGCGACCGGGCGTGTTTGCAAGACTGCTTTTGATGGCGACATACCAATCTTGCTTGGGGTAGTTGTAGTCGGCACTCTCAAAGCTCTCGTCTGTAATAACCTTGTCGCCCTCAATATACGCATAGTAACAGCTCAACTCCTTTGCTGGATCGGCGGCATACGGCTCAAACCAGATACCGCCCCCGATCGCCAGAGTGTTGATTTTGAAGTTGTTGGAAATGGCGTGCCAGCCCCATTGCGTATCTTTTATCGATCCGCTTCTGTACAGGATTTCACCCGAAAGCGCCAACTCTCGGACATTGCTCTGCAACGCCTGAATGATACCTTTGATACGAGCGCTCTCAAGTGTAACCAGCGAACGAACTTCGGAAACCTGCAAGGTTTTGTATCCATTGTATGTGTTGATCGAGATACCGATCACGGCAATACCAAGAACCAGTACCGTAAAAAAGACAATCATAATCATCTTTGAGCGAATTGTTTTTCCGGGTGTTATATAACTCACGATATTAAAGCTCCCAAGCGTTGAAGATTGGCAATATGCTACAACTCGGCGACTTAAGAAATCACACTTGGCGAAAAGACGAGATTCTTCGGTCGTTGCACTCCCTCAGAATGACAATGCAACGCCCTGTCATACTGAGGCGAAGCCGAAGTATCTGTGTTTGCATTTAAATTCTTCACTTCGTTCAGAATGACAGAGGGGAGCGCACGGAATGACAGACGAGATTGCGGGTCAAGCCCGCAATGACATTCGTGCGCGAATCGCTTTTTGCCGTTGTTCGCGTCAAGGTCAAGCAAGGCGTTTGGGCGCAGGGATTTTGTGCGGGGGCAAGGAAGGCGAACAAGTTGCGAAGGGGCTAGGCTAAAACGCCTGCCCCAAAGCAACGCAAGTGAAGCCTGACACAGTACCCGCGCAAAAGCACAAGCCCTTAGATCACACCTTAAACTGTGATAGGGTGTTCTGCACCTCTCCTGACAGCTCTCCTAATCGTTGAGCTCCTTTAGCGGCGCTATTGGCAGAGTCGCTGTTCTTGTCGGTCATCTGTGCGATCGATTCAACATTTCTAGCAATGTCTTGACTAGCAAGGCTCTGCTCTTTAAGAGCGTTTGATATTTCATCGATCGCATCAGAGA
>BNUO01000077.1 GCA_025997415.1 Campylobacterota bacterium | reverse complement strand
TCGTCATTGCGCCGAACATCGATCGCCTCGTGCGGGTGAGTGCACGGCACAAAAACTACCGTTTTATCCACCCCGACATCTTCGCCTCCGCGCTTGCCAACGCGAAAAATCCGCAGCCAAGCCGCGCCGATTTCGCCGTTTTTTGCGAGCAGATGATGGTCGGCACGGTGATCTTAGCGCTGGGCGATGGCGACTATACGATCGACTGTCGCACCTTTGCGCTGCTGGGTTTTGCCGCCGACAATCCAACCGCGCCAAGCGAGATCGCAATGCCGTTTTTCCACCGCCTAAACCCGATCACCGGCGGCTGGTTTTCCAGCGTTCGCACCGTTAGCGCCGCCGAATTTGACGCATACTACAAAAAGTTAATCAACAAGGAATGAGATGTTAAACGCCGCAGATTTTACCGCACTCGCCGCGATCGTGGGCGAGGAGAACTTTTACTCCGACAAACCGCACACGCTTGCCTACTCATACGATGCAACGCGGGCGCAGCGCGAACCCGAAGGTGTGATCTTTCCGCGCAGCGAAGCCGATGTACAGGCGATTTTGCGCTACTGTAACAGCCGCAAGATCGCAGTTGTGCCGCGCGGCAGCGGCAGCGGATTTACGGGCGGATCGCTCAGCGTCAATGGCGGGATCGTACTCGCGCTTGAAAAGCATATGAACAACATCTTGGAGATCGATCTGGAAAATATGCTTGCGCGGGTTGAGCCTGCTGTGATCAACAAAGATTTTCAAAACGAGGTCGAAAAGATAGGGCTTTTCTACCCGCCCGATCCGGCAAGCCAAGAGTACTGCACGCTCGGCGGCAATGTGAGCGAAAATGCGGGCGGAATGCGGGCGGCGAAGTACGGCATTACCAAAAACTTCGTGCTTGCTCTGCGCGCTGTGCTGCCAAACGGCGAGGTGATCCGCGCGGGCAAAAAGACGATCAAAGATGTGGCGGGTTACAACATCGCTGGGCTGCTGATCGCCAGCGAAGGCACGCTGGGCGTGATCACGGAGCTGACGCTCAAACTCATTCCCAAACCGCGCCTGATCAAAACCGCAATGGGCGTTTTCCCCAGCGTTGAAGCGGCGATGAACGCAACCTACCGCACCTTTGCGGCGGGCGTTACGCCTGTGGCGATGGAGTTTCTGGACAACCTCACGATCCGCGCTGTGGAAGCGGCGTACAAAAAAGGGCTACCGATCGACGCAGGTGCGCTGCTGATCACCGAAGTCGATGGCAACACAGAGGCGGATATTTCGTGGCAGATGGAGACTATCGCAAAGATCTTTCGTGAAAACGGCGCAAGCCTCTTTTACGAAGCGCGGGACGCGGCGGAGGCGGCGGCGATCTGGTTTGCGCGGCGAAACGCCAGTCAGAGCCTCAAAATCTACGGCGCAAACAAACTCAACGAAGACATCACCGTGCCGCGAAGCGCGCTGCCTGAACTGCTGCGGCGAATTGAAGCGATCGGCGAAAAGTACGACCACAAAATCCCCTGCTTTGGGCACACGGGCGATGGCAATGTCCATGTCAATGTGATGACCAACAAACAGGAGGCGGTGCGCTATCACAACGCAGAAAAGGCGATCACCGAGATTTTTGAAGCGGCGATCGCGCTTGAGGGCACGCTGAGCGGCGAACACGGCATTGGGCTAAGCAAAGCGCCGTTTATGAATATGGCATTTACAAAAGCCGAAATGGAACTCTTTCGCACGATCAAACGGGCGATCGATCCAAACGACATTCTCAATCCGGGCAAGATGGGGCTGTGATCGCGCTTGAGTGGGGCGCGGCTGGCATAACGCTGTACATTTTTTACCGCGTGGTGATCAAGCCGTTTGCGCGAAAAATGATGGCGATCAAAACCGAAGAGCCGCCAGAAGAGGCGCAGCGGATCACCTTTGAAGACGATGATCTGGAGCTGCCCGACAATAGCCACGAACTGCGCCGCCGCGTGGAAAAATCGCTCGAACAGTCGCAGGGCGATCTAGAAGAAAAGCTCAAACGAGATGTACTCATCGATCGGCTTCGCAAGATGGCGGAGGAAAAGCCCAAAGAGACGAGCGAGACGATCGCAACGGTTGTCAATGAAAAAGGTTACAAACATCAATAAGGAATCACAATGCCCATTGCGATCGACACCACCCAACTGCTCTTGATCGTCATTGCGCTTGGTGCGCTTGCGATCGTCTTGCAACTCATCTTCGGACTGCGGCAAAAGGTTGCTATTGACCCGCAGGTTACGGTGCGGCTGGAGGCGATGGACTCGTTCGTGCGCTCACAGCTACGCGAGGCGCGTGAGGACGCGCGGCGGGTGGAACGAGAAAATCAGGAGTCGGCGATCGCGGCGCTAGACAGATTTGCGCAGCAGATGACGGGATCGTTTAAGCTGCTTGGCGAGTCGCAAAACGCGCAGTTTGAGAGCTTTAAGGCGGCGGTTAAAACGCTTGGCGAGTTTCAGCGCGAGCGGTTTGGCGCGTTTGAGAACAAGGAAGAGGAGCTAAGGAAACTCACCTTCGAGCGGCTGGTTGAGATTCGTACAGAGGTGCAAAAAGAGCTTGTCAAACTGCGCGAGGACAACGCAAAACGGCTTGATGAGATGCGAAAAACCGTCGATGAAAAGCTGCAAGAGTCGATCGGCAAACGGTTTGACGAGTCGTTTAAGCTCATCAGCGATCGCTTGGAGCAGGTGCATAAAGGGCTGGGCGAGATGCAGACGCTTGCTTCCGATGTCGGCGGGTTAAAAAGTGTGCTAACGCAGGTGAAAACGCGCGGCGCATTTGGCGAGATTCAGCTTGGAGCGATCCTTGCGCAGACGCTTTCGCCCGAACAGTACGCCGAGCAGATGATCGTCAAAGAGGGCACGACCGAGCGGGTAGATTTTGCACTCAAACTGCCCGGCAAAGGCGACGATGGCGAACCCGTCTGGCTGCCGATCGACTCAAAGTTTCCGATCGAAGACTACCAGCGGCTCAACGACGCATACGAGGCGAACGAGAGCCGCGAGACGATCGAGCTGCTGCGAAAACAGTTTGATACGGCTGTGCGCACGCTTGCCAAAAGTATCGCCGCGAAGTACATCAATCCGCCCAAAACAACCGATTTTGCGATTATGTTTGTGCCAACCGAAGGGCTGTACGCCGAGATTTTGCGCCGTGCGGGGACGCTGGAGTCGTTGCAGCGCGAACACAAGATCACGGTTGTTGGACCCACGAATCTCATTGCGTTTCTTAGCAGTTTGCAGATGGGATTTCGGACGCTGGCGATTGAGAAACGATCGAGCGAAGTTTGGACGCTTTTGGGCGGCGTGAAAACCGAGTTTGGGCGGTTTGGCGAGACGCTTGATAGGGTCAAAAATCAGCTTGCGACGGTGGGCAACACGATCGAAGCCGCAGGTGTGCGCACCCGCGCGATCGAACGCAAACTTCGCGATGTCGAAGCGTTACCAACTGCCACGAACGAGAGCTTGATCGAGGAGTAATTTCCCGTCGCAAAGCGGAATAGAATCTGTCCTGTCATTCTGGACGCCCCCCCCCCCTTGTCATTCTGAGCGAAGCGAAGAATCTCATCAAACACAGCCACTACTCGCGAGCCTTGCCGTCTTTTTTCAGCTCTATCAACAGGGCGCAATCTCCAAGACTGCACGCCATGTGAGCGTCCTCTGTTGCTTTTTCGAGATCGCCAAGTATGACATACGCACTACCGCGACCCTTATAAGCCCATACTTGGGTAGGATAGAGCTCAATCACTTGCGTCAGTTGCCGTACGGTTTCTTGCAACTCAACTTGCTTTTCAGCCACTAAATCATCATATACACCCGCCCACACACAAACCACGATCGTTAGTAGAACAAGAAAAACCCTCACTCCCGCTCCTTTGTCAAGTTGGCTCAATGCTACTCGTTGATCGCTGAAATTACGGCGACGAAGAATCTCGCCTTTGTCATACTGAGCGAAGTGAAGTATCTGTGTTGGTCTTTAGATTCTTCACTTCGTTCAGAATGACAAGAGAAACGCAGAGATCTTTCGCATACGCCTTTGGCGTATGCGACCATTCTTTCTTGCACGGGCAAGAAAGAAGGCAAAGAAACCGCCACGCGGTTGCACTGTCCTAACGGATGCCCTTGCATTTCTTGCGGCTTCGGGGCGCTCATACCTTGGAGAACTCGCGCCTTGATCCTCGCCGCTTCAAAATGCTTCGGCAGTGCAAAGCGTGGGAATAGGGATTGCGGAGCAGTAGCTTCCGAAGGAAGCGTTACTGCGGAGGATTGCGGGGCGGAGCAGTAGGGCGTGTATCCGCGCTCGTTACTGCGAAGAAGCCCGCAATGACAGGCGGGGGAGCGAACGCTCTCGCAAGCGGCGCTAAGTTAGAATTGCCCATCAAAAGGGATTTATATGCAAGAGATTGAAGCGGCGCTTAAAGCGCACAAGATCAGCGCTGAAGAGTACGAGCATATCATCAAGATTCTAGGGCGCGAGCCTAATCTCGTGGAGCTTGGCGTTTTTGGCGCGATGTGGAGCGAGCATTGCAGCTACAAATCGAGCAAGAAGTATCTGCGCGGCTTTCCCACCGAAGCGGCGTGGGTCATTCAGGGTCCGGGCGAAAACGCGGGCGTGATCGACATTGGCGGCGATTATGCGGCGGTCTTCAAGATGGAGAGCCACAACCATCCGAGCTATATCGAGCCGTATCAAGGCGCGGCGACGGGCGTGGGCGGGATTTTGCGCGACATTTTCACAATGGGCGCGAGACCTGTGGCGAACCTAAACAGCCTGCGCTTTGGCGACATTACGGACGAGGGCGCGATCGGCAAGATCCAGCGCCACCTTTTGCGCGGCGTGGCAAACGGGATCAGCGGCTACGGAAATTGTATGGGCGTGGCAATGCTCGGCGGCGAGACGACATTCGACGAGTGCTACAACGGCAACATTTTGGTCAATGCGTTCAACTTGGGGATCGTGCGAAAAGATCGCATTTTCTACGGGCGCAGCGAGGGTGTGGGAAACCCCGTGATCTATGTGGGCAGCAAGACGGGGCGCGATGGTTTGGGCGGTGCGGTGATGGCATCGGACAGCTTCGCAGAGGAGTCAAAGGCAAAACGCCCAACCGTGCAAGTGGGCGATCCGTTCACCGAAAAGTTGCTTTTGGAAGCGTGTCTTGAGCTGTTTGAAACCGATCACATCGTGGGCATTCAGGATATGGGCGCGGCGGGGCTTTCTAGCTCCAGCTTTGAGATGGCGGCTCGCGGCGGCGGCGGCAATGGCGGAATGAAGCTATATCTCGATCGCGTGCCAATGCGCGAAAGCGGTATGACGCCATACGAACTGATGCTCTCCGAGTCGCAGGAGCGAATGCTTATCTGCGCCAAAAAGGGGCGCGAGGCGGCGGTGATCGCGCTGTTTAACAAGTACGAGCTTGACGCGGCGGTGATCGGCGAGGTTACAGACACGGGGCAGATGGAGCTTTATTGGAATGGCGAATTGGCGGCGGCAATTCCGATCGCGCCGATCGTGGATAACGCGCCCGTCCTAAACCGTCCGATCAAGCGCCCCGCATACCTTGATGGGATCGAGGAGGGCGAATATATCGAAATGCCGTCAATATCCTCTACGGACGCGCTGAAAACGATGCTTTGCCACCCTGAGATCGCGGACAAGAGCTTTATATACGAGCAGTACGACTCCACGATCGGCACGGGTTCGATGACCGAGATCGGCAAAAGCGACGCGGGCGTTTTCTGGGTCAAGGAGAGCAATAAGGCGATCGCGCTTAGCGTCGATTGCAACCCGCGATTTTGCTACATAGATCCGCGCGGCGGTGCGGAGGCGGCTGTCGCGGAGGCGGGGCGGAATGTGGCGATGAGCGGGGCGACTCCGCTTGCGATCACCGACTGCCTCAACTTTGGCAATCCTGAAAATCCCGAAGTAATGTGGCAGTTCAAAGAGGCGTGCGAGGGGATCAAAGAGGCGTGTCTGCGGCTGAAAACGCCTGTCGTCAGCGGCAATGTCTCGCTGTACAACGAAACCAACGGGTGCAGCATTTTCCCCACGCCCGCGATCGCGGCTGTCGGAGTGCTCGACGATCCCAAAAAGCTCCTAACCGCGCCGTTCAAAGCCGTCGGCGACCTTGTCTATCTGCTCGGCGACACGCGCGGCGAGTTCGGCGGATCGCTCTATATGAAGATTTTCGCCAAAAAGGTCGCGGGCAAGCTGCCCAAACTAGACCTCGCCGCCGAAAAAGCGCTCTGGAATGCGATCATAACCGCCAATAATCAAGGTTTGTTGCAAGCCGCGCACGATGTGAGTGTGGGCGGAATCGCGGTTGCGGTTGCAAAAATGGCGATCAACGCGGATCTTGGCTTTGAGGGAATGATCGCGCTTAGCGACGAGCGCGATCTCTTTGACGAGAGCTTTTCGCGGGCGATCGTGGAGGTTGCCAGCGACAAAAAGGAGGCGTTTGAGCAGATCCTCTCGCAGTCGGGAGTTAGCTACGAGTGTATCGGCAAAGTCGCGCCGCACGATCTGGTCATTAGCGGTATCAGCCTGCCGCAAGCGGAGATGAGCGCGTTATATCGAGAGTCGTTTAATGCGTTAATGGCGCAGGATAGCTGATCGTTAGACTATTTTTCGGGCATAATGCGGAAAAGGATTGACGATGAAACGGCTGATTAGTTTGTTAGTCGCAGCGCTTTTTCTCTTTGCACTCGTTGCCGTTACGCGGGAAACTAGCTCAACCGATACGGCGATCGACGAGATCAAAAATCGCGGCTTTTTGCGCGTGGCGGTACTCGTCGACAATCCGCCGTTTGGTTTCGTAGATAGCGATGGCAAAAATCAGGGCTACGATGTCTATTTTGCCAGGCGGATCGCCAAAGAGCTTCTGGGCAGCGAAGATCAGATCGAGTTCGTTCCCACCACACTTGAAAAACGATCAACAATGCTAGAAAACAACAGCGTTGATATCGTCTTGGCAGGCTACTCCGTAACCGAAGAGCGGCGACAGGTGGTCGATTTTTGCCAGCCGTACTACAAAACGGCGATCGGGGTGATTTCAAGAGAGAATGACCTTATCAGATCGGTTTCGCAGCTTGATGGACAGCGCCTCATCGTCATTCGAGATTCAACCGCCGAAAAGTATTTCGCCACCAGACACCCAAATGTTACGCTGCTTCGTTTTACGGAAATTGAGGGGGCGTATAACGCGCTAAAAAACGGCGAGGCGCGAGCGATGGCGGGCGATAACACATCGCTTTTGGGCTGGGTCGTTCGCAATAACGGCTACGCGATGGGCGTTCGATCGCTGGGCAAAGTAACGCCGATCGCGCCTGCGGTCAAAAAAGACAACGCGGAGCTACGCGACTACATCAACGAGGTGATCTTCAAACTTGGCAAAGAGCAGTTTGCGCACAAGGCGTTTTATGCCACGCTGCAACCGTTTTATGGCTCACGAATCGCACCCGAAGATCTGGTCATCGAAGGTGGAATGTACTAGATCATGAAGCAGATACAAAAACTACTAATCTTTTTTTTGACCGCTTTTGTCCTTGCCGCATTTGCCAATGCTACGCAGGAAGCGGCAACATCTACCACGCCGTCGATCGCGGAGATCAAAAAACGCGGCGTTTTGCGAGTTGGGGTAACCATAGACAATCCGCCGTTTGGTTTCGTAGATAGCGGCGGCAAAAATCAGGGCTACGATGTCTATTTTGCCAAGCGGATCGCCAAAGAGCTTCTGGGCAGCGAAGAGAAGATCGAGTTCGTTCCTACCACGATGGGCGAACGAGCGGGGCTACTTGAGAGCGAGCGCGTTGATGTGATCTTTGCCACATATTCGATTACGGAGGATCGCAAGAAGCTGGTCGATTTTGCCAGCCCGTATATGAAACACGCGATCGGAATCGTCTCAAGCGAAGAGAACCGTATCACCTCGCCAACGCAGCTTGTGGGCAAACGGCTAAGCGTGATCTACGACTCAACCGCCGATACATTTTTTACAAGCGAGTATCCAAATATCACACTAGCGCGTTACAAAGATGTCGAATCCATTTACACGGCGCTGCTTGAAGGCGAAGTCGATGCCGCCGCGCACGACAATACTGTACTTCTATCGTGGGTTGTACGCCACAACGGGTATCGAATGGGAGTGCGATCGCTGGGCAAAGTAACGCCGATCGCGCCTGCGGTCAAAAAGGGCAACACGGAGCTGTGCGACTATCTCAACACGCTACTCTTCAAGCTCGGCAGAGAGCAGTTTGAACACAAGGCGTTTTACATCACTTTACAACCGTTTTACGGCTCACGAATCGCCCCCGAAGAGATCGTCATCGAAGGCGGAATGTACTAGCGACGAAACCCCTTGTCATTCTGGGTGCGCCCCCTTAGAATTGTCCCTGCCAATCATTTCGATGACACTTTTCGCTAGAAAAGGGTCATCGAAAGGAAACCACAATGTTCAGTGCAAAAGAGGACAACACCGTATCAAGAGAACAGGTAAAGAGGCTTCGTGCTTTGGTAGAGGAGTATGAACAAGTAAGGGACAAAGAAAGAAACGGGTGATAAAAAACTTCATCTTGGCTTTAATAGAGGAATACGAGCTGGTAAAGACAAAGAAGCACCCCACCATTCGCTTTGCCTCTGATCTGTTCAAGATATACCGTATCAAGAAGCAGAACTTCTACAAGTATTACCATAGGTATCAAGCCGAACAGCAGGACAAAGACAGAGCATTGCTTCCTGCTAAGCGAGGAGCAAAGTATCGTCTGTCAGCAGAGGGTGTGGGAGTGGGCGAAGCAGTACGGAGCAACAGAGCCAAAGGCTCGTTGTTGCGAAGAGATGCTCTGCACCAGAGCGTTACTGTGGAGAACTCCCACAATGCGGCGATGCTGGAGCTTTGCTTCAGCGAGCAATGCAACTCTCTGATACTCTCCAATCAAAGATAATCGCTCTAAGACAAGACGGATTCAACCGTTGTGAGATATACGAAGCATTGGTTGAGTTATACAACCTTGAAAGGGTGAGTACCGAACCTATCCCTTGTCCCTCTTCAATCTATAATATCCGCACGGAGAGTGTGGGAGTGGTAACTCCCATATGCTAC
>BNUO01000076.1 GCA_025997415.1 Campylobacterota bacterium | reverse complement strand
ATTTTCAAGAGCTTTGATCGACTCTTTTAGCTCCCGCTGTAACGCCTCAAGGCGAGTACCGACCGCCTCTTCCTGCCGTGCAATTCGTTCATCGATCTGCCGAACTTGCGCCCCAAAAAGCAGGTCGCGCACCTGATCCATACTGCCCGCTGTCTCTTGTCCGCCCTCTGCCATTTTTCGCTCCAAAATCTTATTTGTAAATATGGTTCAATCATAGCGAAAAATATCAAATAAACGCTGCCGATCTGGAGGTGATCGGCGGCGTTAATCGTTAGAAACCCGACAAGACGCGATACCAGCGTCTGCCGTCAAGTTTCACTTCCATCTCAACTTGGCAGAGACCGTCTTTGAAAACCGTCTCCATAATCTCGGCGTTGCGAATGATCGCATACATCTGCGATCGCACGGTGCTATTTTGCGAAACCGCGTCGCGCAGCGTGTCCTTCGCGTTGATTCTGATGCCATACATCTTTTCGCCAAGCTGCCTGTAACCGTCCAAAATCGCCGCTCGTTTGGCAAGCACTAACGCCTGTGCGGGTGAGATGGTGTTTTCAGGCGCAACGCCCATACCGATCGATCGAACGGTAATGATGTTTGTCGGCTGCAAGATAGGCGAATTGGGGATCAGATACTCCTCAGTATCATCTTGAAAACCAGCAGGGTGCTGTGCTATCACTGGTGCGGGAGTCTGCACCTCCGGCTCGTACACAACCTCTTCAACGACATACTGCGGTTCGGCGGCGCATAGATTTAACGCTCCCAGCAGGATTGCAATCGTTAGCAACTTTCTCATAGCTTCCAGCTCCTTTTTGACTATTGAGCCAACCAAAGCAATGAGTGTTCCAACTTTTACGCTATGAATACCTTTGGCGCATTTTCGTCTCCATCGCCGCCCTCGTTTTCGCTATTTTCGCCGTTTTCGGTCGGCGCTTTTGGCTGATACTGTTCGCACGGCGCACCGCTGGAAGCAAGTACCATCGTACTGGGCAGATTTTTGCCCTTGAAGCCAAAAAACTTGCAGCCGTACGGAAACGATCGCTCCCATGTAACAAAAAAATGGCGGCATTTTCTACAATCAAGCCGCTTCATAGACGCCTCCACGCTCAAAATCTGCCGCAAATTGTACAAAAGCCGCGCAAAAGCCTATGGTTTAACCGCTCGCCTGCTAAAATCGGAGAATAAATCCCCAATACATAAGGTCTCTGTGTGGCACACGAACAGATTAGCGGCGAAGATATTCAACCAATTGATATTAAAACAACACTAGAAACCAGCTACCTTGATTACTCAATGAGCGTGATCATCGGTCGCGCTTTGCCCGACTTCCGCGACGGCTTGAAGCCCGTGCACCGCCGCATTATGTATGGTATGAACGAGCTTAGCCTCTCGCCGCGATCGGCGTACAAAAAGTCTGCGCGGATCGTCGGCGATGTGATGGGTAAATACCACCCGCACGGCGACTCGTCGATCTACGACGCGCTGGTGCGAATGGCGCAGAGCTTCTCTATGCGCGCGCCGCTTGTCGATGGTCAAGGCAACTTCGGCTCGGTTGATGGCGATGGCGCGGCGGCTATGCGTTACACCGAAGCGCGAATGACCGCGATCGCGGAGGAGCTTTTAGCCGACATCGAAAAGGACACGGTCGATTTTATCCCCAACTATGACGACAGTATGAAAGAGCCTGATGTCCTGCCAAGCCGCATTCCAACGCTGCTGATCAACGGCAGCAGCGGGATCGCCGTAGGTATGGCGACAAATATCCCGCCGCACAGACTTGACGAGATTATGGACGCGCTGATCTACCTTGTTGATAACCCCGAAGCAACCACCCCCGATCTCATGCGCTTTGTGCCCGGTCCGGACTTTCCAACCGGCGGCATCATCTTTGGCAGAAAAGGGATCTCCGACGCCTACCTAACTGGGCGCGGACGCATTCGCGTACGGGCAAAAACGCACATCGAACAGACTGCCAAAAAAGAGATGATCGTCATTGACGAACTGCCCTATCAGGTCAATAAAAAAACGCTGGTTGAGACGATCGCCGAGATGGTCAAAAACAAGGAGATCGAAGGGATTAGCGATCTGCGCGATGAGAGCGATCGCGAGGGTATGCGCGTAGTGATCGAACTCAAAAAAGACGCGATCGCCGATATTATTTTGAACAACCTGTTCAAATCAACCCAAATGACGATCACCTTTGGGATCATTATGCTTGGCATTCACAACAAAGAGCCGCGCATTATGAATCTCGCCGAACTGCTGAGCGTCTTTTTGGCACACCGCAAAACTGTGGTGATCCGCCGCACCATTTTCGATCTGGAAAAGGCAAAAACGCGGGCGCACATCTTGGAAGGTTTGCGGATTGCGCTTGATAACATCGATGAGATCGTGAAGATGCTGACCAAAGAAATTAGAGACCGCGAAACTGCGAAGATCGCCCTTGCCGATCGCTTTAATCTGAGCGAAAAACAGGCGCAGGCGATCTTAGATATGCGTTTGGTGCAGTTGACCGGACTTGAGCAGGAAAAGATCGAAAACGAGTACAAGCAACTGATGGAACTTATCAACGAACTCACCGCGATCTTAAAGAGCAACGAACTGCTTTCGCAGGTGATCAAAGACGAGTTCAAAGAGATCAAAACCAAATACACAATGCCGCGCTTAACGACGATCGAGGACGATTACGATGATATTGATGTCGAAGACCTGATCGCCAACGAGCCGATGGTGGTTACGATTACCCATCGTGGTTACATCAAGCGCGTCAATGTGCGATCGTACGACAAGCAAAATCGCGGCGGCAAGGGCAAGATCGCCATTACGACCTACGAAGATGACTTTATCGAGAACTTTTTCATCGCCGATACGCATAACACGCTGCTGTTTATCACCAATAAAGGGCAGCTCTACTGGCTGAAGGTCTATCGCATTCCAGAAGCGGGGCGCAACGCAAAAGGCAAAGCAGTCGTCAATCTGATCAATCTACGAGAAGATGAAAAAATCATGGCGATCATTCCGACGACCGATTTTAGCGAGGAGAAATCGCTGGTCTTCTTCACGCGCAACGGCTTGGTCAAACGAACCAACCTCAGCGAGTACAGCAACATCAGAAATGTCGGCGTGCGGGCGATCAACCTTGACGACAACGACGAGATCGTCAATGCGCAGATCGCGATTGCGGCAACCAAAGAGCTATTTGTCATCACCGAAAAAGGTATGAGCGTGCGCTTTCCCGTCGATGAAGTACGAGAGATCGGGCGCGTGGCACGGGGCGTAACGGCGATCCGCTTCAAACTTGGAGGCGATCGCGTTGTCGGCACGACGCTGCTGGAAGACGAAAACGCCGAACTGCTAACCGTAAGCGAAAAGGGAATCGGCAAGCGATCGCTGGTGAGCGAATACCGCAAGCAATCGCGCGGCGGCAAGGGCGTGATCGCGATGAAACTGACGGCAAAAACCGGCAATATCGTAGGCGTGATCGTTACCGACCCCAGCAAAGACCTAATGGCGCTAACGGGCGAAGGCAAGATGATCCGCGTGGATATGGACGACATTCGCAAAGCAGGACGCAACACCAGCGGCGTGATTATCGTGCGCGTAGAACATGGCGATCGCGTTGTGTCGATCGCAAGCTGCCCCAAAGCCATCGAAGGCGAACTTGACGAGCAAGAGGACGCGGGGGAGTGATCCCCGCCGCCTATTCGTGCTCGACTTTTGTTTCGCCTGAACTGGAGTAACGCGCATTTAAGATTTTGCGCTGTTTTTGTATGTAAAACGCAACGATTGGGTGTTCGTAGTTGTACTCTTGCAACATCTGCGCAAATGCTTTTTCGTCGCCCATCTCACGATAGTGTTTTTCATAGGTGTAGAGCATAGCTCCAACATTGTTTGGCATAGCATATATTCCTTTTGTAAGAATGCGATGTGGATCGATTTTAATACAAAATTGCACCACGAGCGCAATAGCGAAAATCGTCGCTGCGCCTTTTAGCCAACTGCTATTTTTAAGCGTCGCAATTGCTTCGCCAAAAGCAATAACAATGAGAGGATACAGCGGAACAACCATTCTTGTATGCGGATAGCCGCTTTTGAGGATCAGATCAGCCACGAAAAGAATTAAAAGTACAATCAATAGGATCGATGCATAATCACCCAGCTTTTTGCTTTTAAGCGCCCCTAATGCAATCACAGATACATAGATCAATGCAACTGCTATCGTTAGCAGATAGTGGCTTTCCAAGATAAACATCTTTGGCAACGACTCAAATGCCATCCAAAATGATTGAGAGCTTCCATTGAGTCCAATTTTTGTACCGTACCAAAGCCCCAAACCAGCGATCAAAAACAGTGAGATTGCAAGATAGTTTTCGCCGCTAAATACATTTTTATGATAACGAACAACACAGAGCAAAAGCATTGCGAGAATGACATAGAGCGTGATCGGTTGAGCAAACGCTGCTAGCACAGACCAGAGCATAAAGAGATTGAAGTTCGTTCTGTTGTTCGGATCGTTTCTAAACTGTTCAAAATAGTAAAAGGTTGCCATCATACACGCGGAAGCCATAGCGTAGCCTCTTGCCAGCGAGTAGTACTCGTTAACGACATAGTTGCCGATAAAAAAGATAAAAATCAGGTACGGATAGCGCATTCTTGCCGATAGGCGATAGGAGAAATAGAGATAGATGCAAGCAAACAATAGGTTTGGAGCGCGAATAATTGCAATATTGTATTCTGTACCGGTCAGAAAACAAGACAGACGAATTAATAATGAGTTTAATAGATGATTATTGATGTTTTGCAGATTTGGCAAAGATGAAATAAAAATATTTTTATGTGCATATCTCAGATAGGTATATGCTTCGTCCCAAGTAATTAGCGTATCTGTTGCTCTAGCCAAAGCTAGCAGCCAAACAAAAACCGAAGCGCTTATCGCAAAATAAGCAAAACGGCGATCGATGGAGATACTAGCAATAGGAAATGAATCAGTATGGGGGGTGGTAGTAAACCAGTTTAGCAGGAATCCTTTCTTGGTAAATCGGTTAAAATAAAAAAGTCCGACCGTAATCAGCCAAAATGCAATGATACATATTATCAGGTATTTAGCGCTATCTTGCAATGTCAATAACTTTCCAGCAACATGATGTGGATACCATATCTCAACTAGATGCGTTCGCGCCATTTCGAGCAGATCCTGTTGTATCTGCGGAAACCATAAAATCACCGCGCTCCCCACAAACAAAACTAAAGAGGCTAACCCAAGCAAGGTGATGTATATCGGTATATATTTCGTAACTAAGCGTTGGCTAATTGCACTACTCACAGCGTCTCCTTGCCAGTAGCTTCTTCCGCCGCCTCTTTCCTCAATGCGTCTTTGGAGATCCAGAGTTTTTTGCCGCCAAGCAGGAACTGGGCGGAGGTTGTGTACTGCCCTAGCTGTCGTGCAGCAACAGTACGAGGGATCACCACACAACGCTTCATACTGATGTAGCTGTTCATACTCATCACATCTCGCCGAATCCCAAATTGCACGGAATCCTCCAGCCACGACTTGCGAAAGCAGGCGATTCGGTTCTGCTCGATCGTGATCTGCGGCAACGGTTGCGCTGCAAAGGCACACGCGATAAGCGCAAAAAACGCCATCATCTTTTTCATTTACGACTCCGTTTGTGTAAGTTTTGCGAGCAGTATTCTAGCTTCATTGGTATCAATCAGACTGACGACCTTGTGGCGCGACGCCGCACCGCCGATTTTACGGATTTTTACAGCTTTTCGCCCGATCGAGCGTCTGCGTTTGGTTCAGAGGTTACGCCATCGACCTCTACCCACAGCTTTTTGCCGTTTATAACCGCCTGCACCCAGTAGTAATCGGCTGTGAGTTTTTGGCGCACGATGATCATAGACGGATCGCGCAGCGCGTAGCACCGATGGGTTTTCAGGTATCGCTTCATACCCGCTTCGTTGCGCTCCTCGTGAAAGCGGATCGCGTCTTTGAGCCACACTTCGCGCTCGCAGCCGATCTTGCCCATAACCACACTGCGAGTGATCCCTTCGATCTGTTCGCCGTGTTCTTCGTTTGTCTCTACGCCCTCCGCCTCTGCCCATGCGATCGGCGCGATCGAAATGGTTGCCAAAATTGCGGCAAAAAACAGCTTTTTCACCTTTTTTCTTCCTCGTAATTGGCTAGTTTTGCTCTGATCTCGCTTGTGTTTGGGACGCTCAGCACCTTGTGGCGCGAGTTTTCGCCCCGTTTTATCACGATTTCGCTCTTTGTCGCGCCGAATTCGCACGCCAAAAACGCGATCAACGCTCTGTTTGCCTTGCCGTTTTCGGGTGCGGCGTTGATCTTTACGATCAGTTCGCCGCTTTTTGCGCCTGCGATCTGATCTTTTTGCGCGTTTGGCGAAATTTTTACCGCAAGATCGAGGCGATCTGTACCTGTACTATTACGTTCAGATCGCACTTTTCACCGCCGCTAAAAACTTCGCCTCATCGATCGCCGTTACAAACTTGGGCGCAGGGGCGTTTTGTGCCGCACGAATTGCCTCGCTCAACCCCGCTTCGTTGGTTACGATCACGCCGCTTAGCTCGTCAAATAGCGCCTTTTGGTGAAAAATATGCTCGCCCGTAACAATGCGGCAGCCGAAATATGCCGCTTCGATCGGGTTGTGTCCGCCGCGTTTTGCGAATGCGCCGCCCAAAACCACGATGTCCGCGATCGCGTATAGATCGACCAAGATTCCGAGCGAGTCGATCAGCGTTATGCCTGATCGCGCGAGTTCTGAACTGCCGCCGTTGCCGAGCCTTGACGCGCTCAAACTGCCGCCCTCCGCGATCGGGGCAATTTCGCGCCAAACCGCGTCAAACCGCTCCGTGTGGCGCGGCGCGATCAGCAGCCGTCCGCCGATCGCGCTCTTGATCCACGCGGTGAGGATCAGCGCCTCCTCGCCCTCGTGCGTGCTGGCGGCGATCGTGGTCAAGCCGTCAGGTTTTGCGAACTTGCGCGTCTCGATCGGCGTTTGCAGCCGCTTGATGTTGCCGAGCGTTTCGACCTGTTTTGCGCCGAGATTTTCCAGCCGATCGCGATCGGTTTGGCTCTGCGCAAACACACGATCGCACGAGGCAAAAATCCGCGAGTAGATCGCGCGAAAACGGAGGTATCGGCGGAGGCTGCGATCGGGAATGCGGGCGTTAAAGAGCGCGGTTTTTGCACCCTGTTTTTTGGCGATCGTAAAGAGTGCGAGCCAGAGTTCTGCCTCAAAAACGATCAGCGCGTCCTGCGGCGTTGCCCAAAAAGGTAGCAGATTTTCAAACGGCAAGTAGCGAACCGTTGCCTGTGGGTAGAGCCGCCGCGCCTCATTCAGCCCCGCGCGGGTACAGACGCTGATGTTGATGTGCTTGCCCAGCCGCGCCGCCTCCGCTACGATCGGCGCGATCGCGCGTGCCTCGCCGAAACTCGCGCAGTGGATCCAGACGCCGCGCTTTTCAAAACGGGGGTTGTCGAAGAGAAATACGCGCCGCGCGATCAGCTGCTTGTGTTGAGGGCGAGCGAACAAAAAAAAGGCGGCAAGCGCGAGCCAACCCGCCCACGCCGCCGCCTTGTAAAACAACTCAAACACGCCGCCGCCTAAGCCGCCGCCTCCGTGCTTTCTAGTTTCTCGCTCACGGCGTTTGTCGTGTTTTCTGCGTTTTCGGCGATGTATAGAATGCAACCGCAATTTGGGCAGGTTACGATCTCGGCGGAGTTGATCACCTCGCCATAAACCTTGTCGCTGATCTTCATAAAGCAGCCGTAACAAGCCTGTTTTTTGACCTGTACGACCGTTCGACTACCCGCCCAGCGGCGGATCTTGCCGTAAAAACCAAGTACTTTCGGCGGAATCTCCTCCGAGAGTTTTTCGCGCTTTGTAACAACCTCGCGCCGCTTATCCTCAAGCTGCGCCAGCGTCTCTTGGTTGGCGTTCTTCGCGTCGATCACCTGCGCGTCAATCTCTGCGATCCGCGCTTTGAGCTTGGCGATCTCCTCGCTTTTTGTCGTCTGCAACTTTTCGATCCGCGCGATCTCCTCGTTGATAAACGAAACCTGCTCTTTTGCGATCTCCTCTTCGAGCGAGTGGGCTTTGATCTCTTTTTCGCTTTTGAGTTCGCCCGCGCGGCGGCTGTGCCCCGAAAGTCTGTCGGTCAGATCCGCTAAATGCGTCTCGCTTTTGGCGATTTTGTGGCGGGCGTCGGTGATCTCAATCTCAAGCTCCTCGATCGTTGCGCCAGCGTGTTTTTGCTCCTCCAAAAGGGCGTTCAAAGCGCCGTTAATCCGCGCCTCTTCGGGCAAAAAATCATCGATGGCTTTGTCCAGATCGCTTAATTCAATCAACTGTTTGAGGTGTTTGTTCATCGTATTCCGTCGGAAAATGGATTTTTAGAAGGCGCGATTATAGCGTTTATGCCCTTTTCTTTCAGCGCGTCTTTCAGTGCGGCGTGTAAAACCAGCGGAAAATCGCGCTCCGTTTCGTAATGTCCCGCGTCGATCACGCCGATTCCCGCGGTTTTTGCGGCGATCGCGTCGTGGTATTTTAGATCGCCTGTGATCAGCGCGTCTGCGTCGATCGCGCCCGTTTCACCTGCGAAGCTGCCGCCGCTGCCTGCGATCAATGCCACTTTTTTGATCCTGCGATCTGTGGAAACTGCGCTTTTAATCGCACCGAATTTTTCGCGTGTAAGACTTAGCAGTTCGTCAAATGATCCATCGAATTTACTCGTGCAGATAAAGCCATCGCAATCACTCTCTTGCCACCCCAAAATTTCCTTTGCAACATAGCGGTTTAAATGCGTGCGATCGAAGTTGGTGTGCATGGCGATCAGCGAGATATTTTTATGGATCGCTAATGCAAGAAGTTTCGCAGGATATGTTGATAGATCGAGCTGTTTTAACGGCGAAAAGATCAGCGGATGGTGGGCGATCAAGCACGATCCGTTTTGCGCAGCCGCGATCGCGTTTTCATCCGCTTCTAGCGAGAGGGCAACCGCTGTGATCTCTGCATTTGGATCGCCCAAGATCAGCCCGCTATTATCCCACGACTCTTGTAGCGAAAACGGACTAATTTCATTGCAAATATCCAGAAGCGAATGCAAACTTATCTTTTGCGCCATTGTGTTCCTAACTTGTGATGATTTCGCCATTTTAGCAGGATTAGGGTATAGCAAGTCCCGCAGCGGAGCAGTAGGACGCGTCCATGCGGGACTTGAGATTCTTCACTTCGTTCAGAATGACAGAGTACGCGTCATTCCTGTGCAAGCCAGCCATTTCGTTGACTCTTTTCGTCTTGCTTAGCATAGCGCGTTAGCGCTATGCTATCTCCTCTTTCGCTTCTGAAACCAGCTTTCACTCTATCTCCTCTTTCATCTCTCTTTTCCCGTTTTTGCTTCTCTATCTCACTCTTACTCCAACTCCTTTCTAAACTCCTGCGGTGTCTTGTTGTTTAACGATTGATGTCCCCT
>BNUO01000075.1 GCA_025997415.1 Campylobacterota bacterium | reverse complement strand
GTTTACGCTTTTGGTTATCTGGATACTCGTGATATTTATGGGAGATTGGCTGAAAGCCGACTGGATAGTTACGGGTCCGCGAATTCCTACGGATACACCTGAACCCTTTCCCTCGCCCTTCTCTGGCTTGTAGGCAAAAAGCTGTCCAAAGGCGCGTACATCAATCCATATTTTGCATGCTTTTTCGGTGAGCTTTTTCGCGTCTTTCATTGCATCTTTTAATACACTCTCGGCACGATCTTTGAGGGTTTTGTAATCGTCCTTCTGGTTATCATCGGACTGGACAAAAATAGTCTCTCCCGCTTCTTGTAACCGATCGCGGATCTTTCGCTTCAGGCAAACATCGGAAAGTTCGCCAATGCCATCAATGGTTATCCGTGGCATATTCCCACTCGAGGGATCGCCGTTTGGATTCGCATTCTCTACGCTAAAGACCAGCGCAAAGTCAATCTTCTTCTCCAGTACCGCCATGCTAATCATCCTTCTCATCGTTTATAGGTTTAGACTGTTTCACAGCCTTTAATTTTGCTTTACTCTCCCAGAATGCTTTTTGCTGACAATGATAACCAAGCAAAAATTCTCCCGAAAGCGCTTTGTCAGAAACAAATTCATCATGATCGAAAAGTCCGCTGATCTTTTGAATAAGTGCCTCAAACTGACCCCTGTTCTTGAGTTGAGAAAAATAGGGTTGAAGTTTTTCAACATATAGAAATTCCCATGTGGAACAAGGGTATTTTGCAAATCTCTGCATGTATCTAACCGCATTGGTATCTCTAGTCTCCCCCCGCCCGTGAAGAACCAGTGATTCCACCCTGTCCGCTACCGCCAAAAGTCGTCCATAAAGGTAATCGCGGTTTTTCCTATCTTCTTCCAATCCCACTTTATAATCCTCCTTCTTTTCTTTGTTTCTCATATATAAATTATACCTGATGACCGCGCATGCAGTTTCAAGGGTCTTTTCCCGCTCATTTTTGCTAATGGTTTCAAGACGGGAAGCCCTGTCAAAACACAGGCGTTCAATATCAAAAGGTATGGGTGATTTATCGATAATACAAGGCAAAAGCCGCTGTATAGTCATAACCTTTACATTATCACTCAAATGACCACCGTAAGCTGCCTTTGCGATCTCTACCGGCGATGGCGCGGAAATGGTATGATAGGGAACATTTTGATCTTTTTTCCAGTATGTATAAAACCATGCAAGATGCTCATGCCAATTTTCCTGAGCTTCGCAAAAATCTGATTTTATAAATTCTCTGTAAAGCAATATAGACATACGCCCCGTAGTTGCCGCATTAAGCCCCATAATCAAGATTTTGTCATCTTCCGGGATTTTTCCGTAATACCCCCTCAGTCGGTTTTTTATGGCATTGGCGGAACTCTCACCAGGCGTGTATTTTTCCTCATCATCCTCATCCCATCCTAATGCGTTGGTACTCTTTAATAGTTGCGGTTCTACATCGGAGGCAGAACACCATGCGACAATAGTCAGAGAAGGCTTTTTCTTGATACCCTCTCCCGTGTAATAAACAACTCCCTGCTTTTCAATAAGCCATCGGAGTGCGCTATGGGCTTTGACGGAAACCGCCATTCCAACTTGACATGCTTGATCGGCATCCAAAAAACGACCACGAAAAGTGTAATTATGATCATCGTTGGAAGAAATAAGTTTTGCACTATCCCCAGAGGTTCTGATTTTTTTTGGATGCAATTCAGCAATTGGTTCTGTTTTTCCCGATACATAACAAAACCCTTTCTTGTTTGAAAAATGGTTTGAATAAAAATCTATCCAGAGCTGTTGGATTTCAGAATCATCCCATGTTTGAGGTTTGTTATCGCCTGAAATCTCTACCTCCCAACGGATGAAAAAATTATGGGTTTCAATATCTGCGGGAGTACATATTTCGGCTACGCTCTTGCTTTTTAAAAGATCCTCCCCAAGTGTCCCTTTTTTTACATAAGAATATACACTTTTTATTTTTTTATTTGAGCAAGCGGAGTCTGACTGCGCCCATTCTTCTAAAAGCTTCATAAACGCGGAATGTTTTTTTTCTAACTTTTTTCCACTACAATATTTCTTATAATCTCCCGCGACATATTCCAGCTTATCGCAAAATGGATATGGAGACACAGTATCACCTGCTCGTGCCGCGCTTTTTTCTGTACATGGCATACATGTCTGCCAATCTGCTTTTTCATCATTTCCTAACAATTTGGCAGAACGAAATCTGCCTTCTCCATCGAGTATTATGACCAAAGGAGCGTTGTTTTGTATGTGGTATAGGGGGGAGGGGTTTTCTATCAAGCTCTTTGTTGTTTATTGCTCGATCATACACCGTGCTTAATTCTGAAAGCCAGCCCATTAGTCGATCACCTCCTCTGTGTTTACTGCCACTATTTCCCGCCGCATCAGACCAATTTCCCGCTTATGGATGCAGTTTTCGGGGCGGGGAAATTCGATAATGCCATTGGTGGATTTTGCCTGCCAAAAACGAGCAGAAAGTTTCTCAACGCCGCTTTCCGAAGGATATTCGAAACTATGAAAAACAAGTCCATAAGATAGCTTTTTTTCATCATCGTAATAGCCTTCGCCATTTCCAAAACGGCAGGGTTCAACATAGCCCTGACATTCCCTAGAACCAAGAAAAATATCCCTCCTTCCGCCTTTTTCTAGCATACGATGGGCTATCTGATAATGTTTGTCCTCGTTACGATCACGGGCAAGATCATCGCGCCGCATATTCCACTCAAAATGAGCTTCAACCTGATATGCTACATCTCGAAGATAGGTATAAATTGAAAGATCGTGGCGATTTGTACCATACTGTTCGTCCATAAGAAGCGGCTTAACATTTTTTGATTCAGTTTGAATTTTATGTATGATACGAACTCGGTCAATAATCCAAATAATTGTCGGCTTCCAATATATCGACTCGGTTATCCCCTTCAACGCCTGATAGGTCGGCAAATTATATGTGCTTTTTTCCCCGCCTATTTTGGTAACAGGATCGGTAAAGAGCGCGTATCTGCCCGTAAGCAGATATTCTATTTTATTTTCCATCAAACCCTCCTAAATACCTAAACAGGACATTTTACCTGCTTCGTCAATTAAGCCCATATTTTGATCGTAGTACTTTTCATCAACTGTGTAAATTTCCATATCGGTCTCCAACGGAACTTTGTTGATGGATTTCTCTCTCTTTATGTCTATGTTACTTGAATAGATATTAACCGAATACTGCTGTGCTTCTCGCAGCAACTCCATACAGCATTTTGGATCGGGAAGTGCATATAGTTCCGCGATAATACCCGCGCCCCTTTCGTATGGCACAATAACACCGATTGTATTTTTGGCAATTACCTCAAACTCTTTCCATGCGCTTTCAAAGGACTGGCGAAATTCGGTCAATGGTTTTATCGCATCATCGTGTTTATTCTGGGTAGCCCGTATGTATTCATTTTCGCTGTCCGTATTATTCGACAATAGATCGATAACGGTAGCTCGCCGTCCTGTATACACTTCATACTTCAGAAGTTCCTTTGAATTTCGCCGTAATAATAATCGAAATAATGGGCGATTAGAACAGGATGCATAAGATTATGATCGTGTTGTGCTTCATTATCGTAAAATTCCCGCAAGATTCGCCCCATAATCTCCTGTCCTCTAAGCAAATCCGGTAAAGAAGATATTTTTTCTTCGTCCTTTACAATGTTGATGATATAGGTTTTACCGGTTACAAGATTTCCCTGTTTATCTTTTAGTTCTCCGTTTCTGTTACAGCGCCCGGCAGTCTGAATGATCGAATCAAATCCTGCAAGAAACCGAATTGCGCCGTTGAAATCAATATCAACCCCCGCTTCGATAAGACGAGTACTAATACAGATACATTTTTTTGTTTTGTCTTGCAAAAACTTCTTTAGTCTAGAAATAACATTTTGTCGATGAGACGGGCACATATTGGCGCTCAGATGAACAATATTCCAATCCGTATGATTTTTTGAAAGATCCTCATAGAATTTTCGGGCTTGTGATTTGGTATTAACAACGGTTAAAATGCTCAGCTCGTCCGATTGTTCTATAAATTTTACAATCTCATTAAGCGTCCAACCTTCCGCTTTGGTTTTATCTATAAGTTCAACCCGTTTTAGGTCTTCAAAGTGCTGGACAACATCGGGAACGATCTCGTTTTCTGTTGATAAAGGAAGGGCGTATTTGGAATCGAGCCGATTAAGCCCCGTCTGGGTCGCGGTACTGAGCAGTATTGAGACTTGAGCATTCTGGCATAAATACTTAATTGCCCAGTTAAAAAGATAGGTGCATGGGACAGGTAATGTTTGTATCTCATCAAATATGATAACCGAATTCGCAAGCTGATGCATTCGTCTGATCTTTCGCGTACCGAAACCGAAAATAGCTTCCAGAAACTGCACCATTGTTGTAATAATAATCGGCACATTCCATGTCTCTGATGAATCGATAAAATGCTCGGTTTTTTCACTTTGTTCAAGATTTGAATGTTGCTCCAATATGATTTGTCCATTTTCGCCTTTTGGATCGAGGATCGCGCGAATCTCTCCCGCATTCTGATCGAGGATAGATGTATATGGAGCGATGATAAAAATATGGTCTTTGTCGGTATGTTCGGCACGGGTGAGAGCATAACGCAATGAAGCCAAAGTTTTGCCTGCGCCCGTTGCCGCCGTCAGGGTATATATACCCTCCCCCCGTTTTGCAAAATTGGCGCAACGCTCTGAAACCATACGGCGTATTTCGTTCAATTTTCCTTCTGTGGGAAATTTGGCGATCCTGTCTTCAAGGCGTCTTCGCAGCACCCCCCAATCGGCTTTCCGAACTGCGTCTTCCTCTCTCGCCGGTATTCCCATATCATACAGAGCGCTTGAGCGTCGATCCCCATCGATCAGACAACTAGACAAAAAGCGGGCGGTGAGTCCTATATAAAAATACCGAGCTTGTTCGATGGGTGTTTTAGTCAACTTTTTCAGCGTCATCATAGTCTCGGTAGTGAAGCTGGGATCAGAGAGAATAGCGTCAATTTTCGCGCGAATTGTTTTGTCAAGATTTGCGACCGCCTCATCCACACGGGTCTCTTTCGGCGGAGTTTTGAGCCGTTTATCCAGTTGCGCTGTGCCATCGGGTTTTATCACATCGGGCAACCCCGATCCGTGGTGGTACATGACACACGCGGCAAGAAGCTGACCGACTAATTCATTGCCGAGATCGGGGTTCTTGGTTATGGTTTCATATAAAAATTGCCCGCCTGCTGTTCCGTGATCTACTTTATCGCCTTTCTTTCCGTTTTTTACGCTTTCGTCAAGGTATTGTTGCCAGAATTCAGAATTCTTCCCAAGATCATGGGCTAAAGCGATCAAGATGGCTGGTATGGGGAGTCCGATCTTCTTTGCGAAAAGCTCGACATACATGGCGGTTTCTTCTAAATGAACGCTTAAAAGCTGATATTCGGTGCTGGAACCGGTTTTATAGCGGGCTTTGTAAGTCATTTTTGAATCTCCAAATATTTTTGCTGAATTGTCAATAGGTATTTTCAAAAATTATGCCCTGGCGCGATCAGGGCATCTTGTATCCATTACAATGTTTCAATCCACGCGCTCACGAGGAGCGCGACGCAAATGGTGCTACTTAGTGGAGGGCTATATGCCATGTTTCAATCCACGCGCTCACGAGGAGCGCGACACTGCCTTACGAGGTGATCGAGGCATACGAGGAGATCGTTTCAATCCGCACGCCCCGTGAGGAGCGCGACATAATCACATATAGGGGCAAAAACGGTTTTAATGCGTTTCAATCCACGCGCCCACGAGGAGCGCGACCGCCATAGTTTTGCAGCAACAAATCAAAAAATCCTTCGTTTCAATCCACGCGCCCACGAGGAGCGCGACGATGCTCTGCCAGATAGCGCAAAATATCCCGATATGTTTCAATCCACGCGCCCACGAGGAGCGCGACTCAATCAACACGCAGACAGTGATCAGCAACCTGATGTTTCAATCCACGCGCCCACGAGGAGCGCGACTGCGCTTGGACTTGCGCTCGCCTCTTGCGATAGCCCCGTTTCAATCCACGCGCCCACGAGGAGCGCGACCGAGGCGTTGAATGAGCCGATCGACACGGAATACGTTTCAATCCACGCGCCCACGAGGAGCGCGACGCGATCATCGGCTTGTTTAGAGCAGATGATCGTTGAGTTTCAATCCACGCGCCCACGAGGAGCGCGACGTTAGAGATAACTGCCGCTTCGTTCATCGGGAACGAGTTTCAATCCACGCGCCCACGAGGAGCGCGACTCTTTCTGTCGCCCAGTCCGAGATAGTCTGATCTAAGTTTCAATCCACGCGCCCACGAGGAGCGCGACTAATCACCGATCAGGAGCGTGAGGCGTTGAATGGTTTCAATCCACGCGCCCACGAGGAGCGCGACCCATCACGCTTGCTATGATTAAAAATATCCATGCGTTTCAATCCATGCGCCCACGAGGAGCGCGACTCGGCGCGTTACGATTGATTGTTTCCGTATTTATGCGTTTCAATCCACGCGCCCACGAGGAGCGCGACAAATACATTAAACGATTTAGCTTTAAGCAATATGGTTTCAATCCGCACGCCCCGTGAGGAGCGCGACTTTTCTACTCCTTGCCTTTAGATCGTCGATGATCTGTTTCAATCCGCACGCCCCGTGTGGAGCGCGACATTGATGATGAGATTATGGCGTTAATGCCTAACGGGTTTCAATCCGCACGCCCCGTGAGGAGCGCGACCTAAACAAGGATTTGGAAATCTAGCCTCTTTGATGGTTTCAATCCGCACGCCCCGTGAGGAGCGCGACTTTCAGTTTTTGGCTAACCCGCTTGATTGAACAGGTTTCAATCCACGCGCCCCGTGTGGAGCGCGACGCGCTTACGATTCGGCGGATACGCTTTTCTATGTTGTTTCAATCCACGCGCCCCCGTGTGGAGCGCGACTTGAACTCCGAAAGCGGGGCGGTGCGATTCGAATTGTTTCAATCCACGCGCCCCGTGTGGAGCGCGACCCTCCTTGTTTTTTTTGTGATTGTATCGGCTGTTACTGTTTCAATCCACGCGCCCCGTGTGGAGCGCGACCTACAAGCGCAAGAGGTAGAATAATAATCTGATGTACGTTTCAATCCACGCGCCCCGTGTGGAGCGCGACTAATAGTTATTAAATGCGAGGCGATGAATGAAAGTTTCAATCCACGCGCCCCGTGTGGAGCGCGACCATATATTAAGGAAAGCAAACCAACGATATTTTTGTTTCAATCCACGCGCCCCGTGTGGAGCGCGACATCAATCTGGCGATGGATAGTCAAACTGTTGTTCGTTTCAATCCACGCGCCCCGTGTGGAGCGCGACGAGTATATTTTGCAAAGTTTTTCCCCTGTTCTTGTTTCAATCCACGCGCCCCGTGTGGAGCGCGACATGGCGGAGGCAACAACCTCTTTACCTTCAAAACCGTTTCAATCCACGCGCCCCGTGTGGAGCGCGACCGCAAGACGAAAACAGCGGATACACGCTTGACGAGGTTTCAATCCACGCGCCCCGTGTGGAGCGCGACCTTGCCCGCAAACAACACGGGCAAAGCGCAATGTTCGTTTCAATCCACGCGCCCCGTGTGGAGCGCGACAACATTGAACAAGAGGGCAATCAGATCATCATAGGTTTCAATCCACGCGCCCCGTGTGGAGCGCGACCAAATGGCTAAAAAAGAGCTAATACCGCTTGCGATCGCCGTTTCAATCCACGCGCCCCGTGTGGAGCGCGACCGCAAGACGAAAACAGCGGATACACGCTTGACGAGGTTTCAATCCACGCGCCCCGTGTGGAGCGCGACCTTGCCCGCAAACAACACGGGCAAAGCGCAATGTTCGTTTCAATCCACGCGCCCCGTGTGGAGCGCGACAACATTGAACAAGAGGGCAATCAGATCATCATAGGTTTCAATTCACGCGCCCCGTGTGGAGCGCGACGCTGCAAGTGCGGGGAAAATCGTGCTTAGTGAAGTTTCAATCCACGCGCCCCGTGTGGAGCGCGACCAAGAGAGAGCGATCGGCAAAGATGATCGAGACGAGTTTCAATCCACGCGCCCCGTGTGGAGCGCGACACTATTCACCCGCTTGCAATGCTCAAGATCGACAAGTTTCAATCCACGCGCCCCGTGTGGAGCGCGACCTTCGTTTGATACTACTAGCCTAAACTTTACTTGTTTCAATCCACGCGCCCCGTGTGGAGCGCGACATAATCCCCAATACTCAAGAGTTAAGCGATCGTCTTGTTTCAATCCACGCGCCCCGTGTGGAGCGCGACATTTTGATTGCGGATTTTTGCCTAGCGCAAGGTCAGTTTCAATCCACGCGCTCACGAGGAGCGCGACGCGGAAAAGCATTAGGTGTTTATCAACAAAAAAAGGTTTCAATCCACGCGCTCACGAGGAGCGCGACATCGCGATTGGTCTTGATGCCTTTACGCTTGTAACGTTTCAATTCACGCGCTCACGAGGAGCGCGACTTAAGATTTACACCAAAAAGGCAAGGATAGGCAATGTTTCAATCCACGCGCTCACGAGGAGCGCGACCAGAACACGCGCTTGAGATCGTGAGGCAGCAAGATGTTTCAATCCACGCGCTCACGAGGAGCGCGACCACGAGCTTATGGCGTTTACCGCCGACCACAACTGCGTTTCAATCCACGCGCCCACGAAGAGCGCGACGGATTTCCGCCCGATTACAAGTGGGTAGGTAACAAGTTTCAATCCACGCGCCCACGAAGAGCGCGACCCCGTCAAAGCCCGCCCCGATTATCTACATCGAGTTTCAATCCACGCGCCCACGAAGAGCGCGACATACAAATCAACGCGAAACAAGCAACCACAGATCAAGTTTCAATCCACGCGCCCACGAAGAGCGCGACCCCGTCTTGTCGTTCAACGCGCCCACTCTGTCATGTTTCAATCCACGCGCCCACGAAGAGCGCGACCCGTCCGCCTCAACGCTTGAGGTTACAGATACTGTTTCAATCCACGCGCCCACGAAGAGCGCGACACGGGGGTGTGGTAGTAAATGGAAGTGATTAAAACGGTTTCAATCCACGCGCCCACGAAGAGCGCGACGCCCAAAATAGAGCGCGTCGAACGCACTCTTGCAAAGTTTCAATCCACGCGCCCACGAAGAGCGCGACGCCAGCCGCAGCCGTGATGAAGCCGCCGTTATTCGTTTCAATCCACGCGCCCACGAAGAGCGCGACGGTGCGCAAGCGATAGAAAGTAGCGAAGTCGAAGGTTTCAATCCACGCGCCCACGAAGAGCGCGACTTTTACGGCTTATGAATTAGAACAGGTGATTAAAATGTTTCAATCCACGCGCCCACGAAGAGCGCGACCTGCAATTTTGAGCCTCCTCGAAACCGATGGCGCGTTTCAATCCACGCGCCCACGAAGAGCGCGACGGATCGAAGTGAATGAGTGCTTGTTCCCAGTAACGTTTCAATCCACGCGCCCACGA
>BNUO01000074.1 GCA_025997415.1 Campylobacterota bacterium | reverse complement strand
GCTCGTAACGGAGCAGTAACGAAGTTGTAAGACCACCTTACCACAGCATATGTCGCAAGCGCAACAGCTATTGCACCTGTGACAGGCAACACGATTAGCAAGCCTAATCCAACGCCATTCATAAAATCCTTCACGTCCTACCCCTATCAAAATTACTAAACCAATTTTAGCCTAAAAACAATAGCCCTGCAACATCAAACACGCCCAGACAGACCACAACAGAACAGCGAACATTTAGCCTAGTGCGCCGTTGCGCCGCATAAACAACAAGAAAACAAGAAATACTGCCCCTATAACGCTTAACGCCACGCATATTCGCAGATAAATCGGGTTAAATTGGCTACCATACCAAGTATCTGGAATTGTTCTGCCCTGTTTTAGCTGAACTGTCGTGAACAGCAAGGCATTGCTGTGCGGCAAAACAAATTGTTGCCTAGCAATATCAACGGGGAGCATAAAGTAACCAAAAATGCTAAATGTAGGCGCCAACTCATCTTTTTGCCCACCCCACCAAGTGAAGTAATCATACTTCTCCCCAATTTGCTTATAGTTTGCTTCCCAATATATGCGTAACCCATCATCCTCACTCTGCCCCAAAGTGCTGTCATTTTTCGCATTCAGAAACAGCTTGGCGGTACTGTTTACCGTAATACGAGACGAAGCACATTTTATTTGCAGGGTCAAATCCACATTGTCTTTGCCGATTATTGCGCATTGCATTTGTGCATCATTAACGTTTCTGCTTGGTTGCGATGGTATATATGATTCTGAAAAAGCAGTATTTCTTCTCTCTATGCTCTCTTTTTCGAGGGCTTTGAATGTGCCGACAACTTCGTTATTGCCAGAAGATATGCCAATTTGAGACATGTTGTGTCGCCCATCGCCAAGAGGTATTAGTGTTACAGTCTTCCTATCACCAGATAGGTAGCCCAGCAATCTCATTTTTGGATAATCTTTTTGTGTCTCAAAATTCTCATATATGCTATTGTATTTCCCGTCTGGAAAATTGATGATTTGTTCACCGTCACCAACAGTCAATATGTATTCTCGTTCATCTTCCGGAAGTAGCATTATTACCGATACAACAATCGCTACTATAACAGCAATTACCAACGCAAGACGCAGTAAAACTTGAGTTGTTTTAGACAAAGACTTCAACACTTTTCTCTCCTTTTTCTAACCGCCCTTTACCAAGCGATCGACTTCTGTAATTGTGCCTCAAGTCCCGCCCAAAAGCAAGTTTTCCGCAACTTTGGCGCGTTTTGACGGTTAAGGATTGGTTAAGGGAAGCCTGAATAGCGGTGTGCCGTTGAACATAGGGAAGGTTGGGAGATAAGGGACGGTAGAATCAACCGCCCTATATGTTTTGTTATTGTGCTGCTGGACGATTGTGAGTGTGATCGGGGTGTTTGTCGAACCATTTACCGAGCATCAATGCACCAAATGCCCAAGCAAGGACTATGATAACTGCGCTCCAACTAACTGTTAGCATTGTCGCCTCCTCTTTTGTTGTTGATTCTTTTGAAATAGTAGCCCATTAAGACTAACAGTATCCCGCCAAGCCTATTGTCGGACAACAAAAACGCTATTGCGCCGCCGCCGATTACCGCTCGCAACAGAAGCTCAACTTCGTTCTTGGAAACGACCAGTTGCGCCGTTTTCAACAATTCGCCTTTGACAAGAAACCATAACTTTTCCAACTTGGGTAGCCTCTTATTCTTTTTGTTACCTTAAATTATATGCCGAGAGCCGCCCAAAAGCAAGTTTTCCGCAACTTTGGCGCGTTTTGCGGTTAAGGATTGGTTAAGGGAAGCCTGAATAGCGGTGTACCATTGAACGCTGGGAAAGTGTGGCGACGATACGAGGTGAGCGGTTGGCAAACCACCACCCGACGGAGAGACGCTTCAATAGTTGATCGCAGAATATACAAAAGCGATCGAGATCGATCCGAATTTTGCAAAGACTTACTACAAACGCGCAGCAACCGCGCAGATGCGTAAAATAAGGCGCAAAGGACGCTAAAAAGCGTGTGAATTGGGCAAGTGCAAAGCATTGAAATATATGAAAAAGAGGGGCTTTAGCGCTACTTATCTACATAATCGATCGGATCGGCAACTCCCGCGAGGGCGAAGCCTTTTAGTCTTAGTTGGCAGCTTTCGCAGATGCCGCAGGCGAGATCATCGTTTTCGTAGCAGCTCCAAGTGAGATTTAGTGGTACTTTTAGTTTAACTGCCTCGCTAACGATCTGCATTTTGCTTAAATGTACAAGCGGCGCTTTTAACGCGATATTTGTCTCGTCGCGCGTGCCTAGTGCGATCGCACCTTCGATCGAGCGCAAAAAATCTTCGCGGCAGTCGGGATAACCGCTGCTGTCCTCCTCGACTGCGCCGATGACAATCTCGTCCGCCCCCTCCTTTTCTGCAATAGCGGCGGCGATCGATAGAAATATGCCGTTGCGAAATGGTACATATGTGATCGGCACTCCGCCGCTAAACTCATGCGGAACGGCGATAGAACGATCGGTCAGTGCGCTCGCTCCGATCGTGCCAAAAAAAGATAGATCGATCGTAAAACGGCGATCGATTTTATAAAAATCCATCAGCGCATTAAATGATTTTCGTTCTTTGATCATTGTGCGCTGGTTGTAGTCAAAGTGTACGCCGATGATCTCCTTGCCCGCGCCGATCCTTGCCGCCATAGCCGTTGCGCTGTCCATTCCGCCGGAAACAATACAGACCGATTTTGCCATTCGCGCTCCTGTTTTTGCGGTGAATTGTAATACGACCCAGCAAAAACCCACGCCGCAAGTTCGGCGCATTACGGAATGTTTTTTGCTGTAAAATCACGATTAAACCACCCACAAGGCTTGATAGATGATCGAATTAAACCGTTCAAGCAAATACATTGAAGCGGCGCTCAACTCCCGCGCGACCCGTCAAGATATGATCAGCAGCAACCTTGCCAATGTCGATACGCCGTTTTACCGATCCAAAGACCTTCACTTTGAGGGAATGCTTGCACAGCAGGCTGACGACGAGTTTAACCACAGATTCAAAAAGCAGCTTCGCCTCGCTCACACAAGCCCGATGCACCTCGATCCCAAGCCGCAAACGCCGCAAAAACCTGTGCTGTTTTACCGCGATGGGCATATGGCGCGAAACGACGGCAATACGGTCGATCTCGATGTTGAAACGAGCGAACTCTCCAAAAACGGCGTGATGTACAACGCGCTGACGAGTGCATATCAGAAAAATCGCGCGATCTTTGCGGCGATGCTTGATGCCAGCCGAAACCTATCCTAAGGCGCATTCGTGATCGCACTTTACGAATCCACGCAACATCTGGACAAGCAGGCGGTAGAGAGCTTTTTGATGAGCGAAGAGCTGCTGATGGAACACGCGGCGCTGGCGATCAAGCGCGAGATCGTCAAACGATTCGACACCGCAAGCGTTTTGATCGTCTGCGGAAGCGGCAACAACGGCGCGGACGGGCTTGCGCTCGCACGGCTTCTCGCCCTCGAAAACGGCTTTGAGCCTGCCATCTACCTGCCATTTGGCACGAGCAGTTGGCTTGGCGAAAAGCAGCTTGAACGCGCTCGCCGCCTGCGGATTCGTGAAACCAAAGGGATCGAACCCTGTACGGTACTCATTGACGCGCTCTTTGGCAGCGGCTTTAACCGCAAACTCGACGATCACGCTGAGGCGATCGTCAAAGCGATGGAGACTCTGACGGCGTTTAAGATCGCCTGTGATGTGCCAAGCGGCGTTTCGCAGGACGGCAATTTTGACACCAACGCCAAGATGAACCTGACCGTTACGATGGGCGCGCCCAAACTTGCGCTCTTTAACGATCGCATAAAGGATCGCGCTGGAGAGATTGTGATCGGCGATCTGGGGCTGCCGCGCGAGGCGTATATGGGTCATAGCGACGATTTTCTGCTGGAAATGAGCGATCTCGCGCTACCGTTTCGCCGCATTCACGACAGCCACAAGGGCAGCTATGGACACTTTGCCGTTGTGATGGGCGACAAGCCGGGCGCGGCGCTTTTGAGCGCTATGGCGGCGCTTCGTTTTGGCGCGGGACTTGCGACGATCATTAGCCGCGAACACCACATTCATCTGCCCTACGATCTGCTGCAATCGACAAAACCGATCGCGGGAACGGGTGCGATCGCGTTTGGTATGGGGCTTGGCGAGTCGTTTATTGACGCAGAGCTGCTGGAGATCGCGGGCGATCTGCCCGTTGTTTTGGACGCCGATGCGTTTTCGCGCCCGATCGTCTTGGATCTCCTCGCGCGAGCAAAACCACTCGTACTCACGCCGCACCCAAAGGAGTTTGCGCTGCTACTTAGCCGCTGTGGATTTGGCAAACCGACCGTTGCCGATGTACAGGAAAACAGGCTCAAGCTCACTCTTGAGTTTAGCAACGCCTACCCCAATGTCGTGCTGGTACTCAAAGGCGCGAATGTGATTATCGCAAACGGCGGGCGGCGATTTCTCAATCCGCACGGATCGCCCGTTTTGGCAAAGGGGGGCAGCGGCGATGTACTGGCGGGAATGATCGGATCGCTTATCGTTCAGGGGTATCTGCCGCTCGAAGCGGCGATCAACGCAAGTCTTGCACACACAAAAGCGGCGCAGCGATACGAAGATGCGGATTTTTCGATGTTGCCAACCGATCTAATTGGACTGTTGGGCAAACTTGCTGATGATTAGATCAACGAGTTGCGCGGCGATTTTTTCGGTTGTTAGCGTTTCGACAAACTCGCTCGCCTTTTGAGCTGCAATTTGACCCGTCGCGGGTGAATCAAATAGATTATTAACGATCGTAGCAAGCGCATCGATGTCGCCAAACGGCGCTAAAAAACCGCGCCCATTTTCCAGTAGTTCTATATGCCCGCCCCCCGGTGCGCGAAATGCGACTACAGGCACACCAAGCGCCATACTCTCCGCCACAACTCGCCCAAAACCCTCGTGTGCGCTGGTGAGTACAAAACAGTCTGCGCGCGCCATAAAACTAAACGGATTTTGCTGATGACCGAGTAGTTTTACAAACGCGCCTAGTTCGCCTTCGGCGATCATCGTTTCGAGCATAGCGCGATCGCCGCCCTCGCCGATGATCAAAATCTCAAAATCCTCCCGTTTTTCGCGCAGTTTTTCTGCTAAAAGCACGAGATAGCGCTGCGCTTTTTGGGGGCACAAACGACCGACGCTGACGATCGTTTTTTTTGTAAATTGCGGATCGTCATTTGCCGCTCGATCGCGAATAAATGCTAGATCAAACGGATTGTAGATCGTTGTTGGTTTTTGTTTAAGATAATATGTTTTTTGCACAATCTCTGCGGTAAAATCGGAAATAGCGATCGCTCCGTCAAGTTTAGAAAATATCCAGCCTAAAATGCGCCGCAGAGGAAGATATAAAACCGAGTGTCCCAACTTCATAAAGTCATCGCCCATACGAAAAATGCCAAAGACTTTACACCCAACGCTGGGAAAAAGCGAGGCAAGCGAAACAAGAATAATCTGCGGATTCATATTGCCAACAACCGCGTCGGGGCGATCGCTGGCGATCATTGTTTTAAGCTGAAAAAGCCGCCCCAGATCGCCTTTAGCAGTCATAAAACGCACCTCAAAACTCTGCGTTTTTTCGCCGCCTCGTTTTTTGGTGGCGATCATCACTGTTTTATGCCCTGCGCGATTTAATGATTCGATCAGCGCCTTTTGTGAATGAAATGCGCCGCCCGCTTCATCTCTAGCGTCGTTGGTGATAAACCAGATGGTCATAGCGACGATCGAAAGTATTCGATTGTCTTAATTAACCCATCTTCGAGCTTGATCGTTGGCTGCCAACCGAGCTTTTCGCGCGCGAGATCAATCACAGGTTTGCGTTGCAACGGATCGTCTTGCGGCAGCGGTTGATAGACGATTTTGCTGCTACTTTTTGTCAGTTCAATCACCTTTTGCGCAAGCTGTAAGATCGTAAACTCATCGGGGTTTCCTAGATTGACAGGTCCCGTAAAATCTGCGGAAGAGTTCATCATTCGCACAAAGCCTTCGATCAGATCGGAGACGAAACAGAAGCTGCGTGTTTGCGATCCTTGACCGTAAATTGTGATCGGCTGCCCACCTAACGCTTGAACGATAAAGTTACTGACAACTCGTCCATCTTGCGGGTGCATTCGCGGACCGTAAGTGTTGAAAATCCGCACAACTTTGATCGAGAGTTTATGCTGGCGGTGGTAGTCAAAAAATAGCGTTTCCGCACACCGTTTTCCCTCGTCATAACATGCGCGAATTCCGATCGGATTGACCGATCCGCGATAGCTTTCGGGCTGCGGGTGAATTTCAGGATCGCCATAGACTTCGCTGGTGCTTGCTTGAAAGATTGGAATGCGAAGTCTTTTTGCAAGACCCAACATATTGATCGCGCCCAAAACGCTGGTTTTTGTCGTTTGTACGGGATCGAACTGATAATGAACTGGGCTTGCGGGACAAGCGAGATTAAAGATCGCATCAACCTCGACAAAAAGCGGAAAAGTAATGTCATGCCGCAGCACTTCAAAGTATGGATTATCCATCAGATGAACGATGTTTTGTTTATTACCCGTAAAGAAGTTATCCACACATAGAACTTCGTGCCCGTCTTTTAGCAACCGCTCGCATAGATGGCTGCCCAAAAATCCGGCTCCGCCGGTAACTAAATAGCGTTTTTTCATCGTCTCTCCTTTTTTGAATGGTGTTGTTTTTTTCTATGCTCAATCTCCCAGAGAAACGCATATTTTAGAAAGATCGAAACAATCTGACTAGAGGCTGCAAAAACACCTCTTATGCCGTCTATAAATCCACCGCGAAAGATATAGTTTTTCAAAAATGCAAAGAGAGGACTAAAGAGCAGTTTATACAGACGAAATCGTCTGCCCATTTTCGCATAAGATTCGGCGGAAATATGCGCATATTTTACGGTTTTGTTCCAGTGATCGTTTAGATTTCTATACGAATAGTGCTGTAAGATACCATTAAGTTTTCCGATTTTTCCCGAGCCGCTTGTGATAAATAGTTTATCGTGCGGATCGTAGCCGCCCCAGCTAGGAGTTGCCGCACGGCGCACAAGCCGCAAATGAATATCAGGCTGCCACATATAGTTGATTGTTTTGCCTAGATAGATCGACTTTCGGCTGATCTTGAATCCGTCAAAACCCTCTTGTTTAACAGCCTCTCTGATCGCGCTCGCCAGCGTTTTATCAACGACTTCATCGGCGTCGATCGCCAAAATCCAATCCATTGTACATTTATCTAACGCGCTGTTTTTTTGCGCGATATGTCCCTTGAAATCTTCCTTGAAAATACGCGCCTTAAAATCCCGCGCGATCGACCGCGTTCCATCGGTTGAGTTGGAATCGACAACCACGATCTCGTCTGCGATCGGCTTGATTGCCGCTAGAGTTCTGGCTAGATTGTGCTGCTCGTTGAATGTGATGATCGCCACTGAAATACTCATTGCGCAATCATACTCATTTGCCGCTTGAAAGTTTTGTGTACAATCGCGCGATGAAAATCTGTATTATTCGTCTCTCTGCGCTGGGCGATGTCTGCCTGTTTTTGCCCGCGTTTCACATCTTGCGCCGCAATTTTCCGCGTGCCGAGATCGTGTGGATCATCTCGCCGCTTGAGTATGAGCTGGTGCGCGGTTTGGAGGGGGCGGAGTTTGTGATCTACGACAAAACAAGCGGACTAAGCGGCGCGTTTGAGCTAGGACGAACGCTCTTGGGCAGACGGTTTGACTATCTTTTGATGGCGCAGGAGTCGCTGCGAGCTTCGGCGCTTTCGCTCTTTGTCAAAGCCGATGTTCGACTCGGTTACGATCGCGCACGATCGAAGGATTTTCAGAGGTTTTTTACGAACCAAACGATCGCCCCCCACGAGTGCGCACACCTGATCGAAAACGGTATCGACTTTGCCCGCGCGCTGGGCGCAACCGATCTCGCGATCGAATACAAACTGACAATTCCTGACGAAGCGAAGGCAGAGGCGGACGCGATCACAAACGGCGTTCGCTACTGTGTGATCAGCCCTGTCGCCAACCAAGTTCGGCGCAACTGGCGCAACTGGACGGCGGCTGGTTACGCCGCTGTGATCGACTTCGTGCGCGAACGATACGGAGTTGTCGCGGTACTCAGCGGCGCAAAAGCCGATCGCGTTTTTACGGACGAGATCAAGCGTTTGGCAAAAACTGAGCCGATCGATGCAGTAGGAATAACCACGATCAAAGGATTACTTGCGCTGATTAAGAATGCGCTCTTTGTCGTTGCGCCCGACAGCGGACCGGGGCATTTTGCCGCCGCGCTCGGCACACCCGCGATCGCGCTGATTGCCGCAGCCGATCCGCGCCGCGCCGCGCCGTTTCAACGCCCAAGCTACACCGTCGATCGCTACGAGCAGGCGCTAAAACGGTTTTGCGGTAAAACGCCCAGCGAGGTCAAGTTTGGCACGAGGGTGCGCGATCCGCTGGCAATGAGCGAGATTGGGATCGAAGCGGTAACGGAGATGATCGAAAAAGTAATGAAGGAACGGTATGACAACATTAGTTGAAAGGGCAAAGCGAGTTATCAAAATTGAAGCGGACGAGATCGCCAAACTTGAGGCGCGGCTGGAGGCAAACGGCACGGCATTCGAGGGGGCGGCGAAGGCGATTTTGGCTTGCGAGGGAAAGACGATCGTCAGCGGAATGGGCAAGTCGGGGCTGATCGGACAGAAGATCGCGGCAACCCTTGCCAGCACAGGCACGCCGAGCTTTTTTCTGCACCCTGCGGAAGCCTATCACGGCGATCTGGGAATGATCGATCCGCGCGATGTGCTGCTGCTACTTTCCAGCTCTGGCGAGACCGACGAGACGCTCAAAATCGTGCCGTTTTTGCAAGATCAGGGCAACACAATCATCGCGCTTACGGGCAACGCAAACTCCACGCTGGCGCAGGCGGCGGATTTTCATCTTGACTGCGCCGTAGATGAGGAGGCGTGCCTGCTGAAACTCGCGCCAACCAGCTCCACGACAGCCGCGCTGGTTATTGGAGACGCGCTTGCAGTCGCGCTGATGGACGCTAGAGATTTCAAAGCGGAAAACTTTGCACGCTTTCACCCCGGAGGTAATTTGGGAAGGCGGCTTTTGACCCGCGTAGAACACGAAATGGTGGCGCTGGATCGTCTGCCGATCGTTGCAAGCGAAACGATCGCGCTTGATGTACTGCGAAGTATGACGCTGGGCAAACTGGGAATTGCGATTGTCTGCAATGCGGCTGGAAAACTGCTCGGCGTTGTAACCGATGGCGATATTAGGCGATCGGCGGAGGCAAATAGCGAGGGATTTTTCGCGCTCACCGCTGCCGAGATGATGACTCGCAGCCCCAAGACGATCACGCCCGATATGCGTTTAGCTGAAGCTGAAGAACTGATGGATTTGCTTAAAGTTCATCAGATGATCGTGCTTGACGCGCAGGGAAATCTCGTCGGACTGCTCCCATACCGCGCCGCACTGACAAGACGAAGGTAAATTGCGCTGCACCATGAACAATCCCTCGTGGTAAGGGTCATGCTCTGTCATACTATACGCCTCCCATTGTCATTCTGAGGCGAAGCCGAAGAATCTGTGTTTGTCTTTAGATTCTTCGGTCGTTGCACTCCCTC
>BNUO01000073.1 GCA_025997415.1 Campylobacterota bacterium | reverse complement strand
GACGAAAAGGAAGCAGACAGGATTGTGAGCAATCAAAAACAGGCTGTCTTTTTGCAAAACTTTGCCCTTAGCCGTATCAAACAGTACAGCAATGACATTTTCGATCTCATCTACAAGACGCTCACCGAAGCCTGCGAGCTTGAACCGACTCCAAAATGTCTCACGGAGGCATTAGCCGGAACTGTACAGATGATACCGATCTTTTCTACGCGAGGAAACACGCTTTTAAGCAAGATTGAGCAGCTCAAAGTTCGTACAAGAGATGCGCTTAAAAAACGCGAAACTCTATGTGCGGAGTTTGAGCAAAACAGCGAACGAACGCGCAAAATATACGAAGGTACTGGCAAAAATCTAATCGCGATCGGCGAAGCGGTAAAATTGACAGAAGACGATATCGCCAAATTCGATCACAATGTGTTAAGAGATATTGTGATCAATGAAGATAAATCAGAAAATGATCGAAAACGACTACTGTCGTTTGTGCCTTCAGGAACACTAACCGATATGCTGCGAACTCAAGCCGATCGCGGCGTACGATCGGCGAAAAACGATACTGCAAGAGAGGAGTTTAGACGGACGCTAAAGTTCTTTGAAAACATACACATCAATAACACGCCAAAGGTACTCAAAGACAAAGAGGAGCAGCTTAGACGCGATCTCGCTCTTGCGAAAGTGCGCCACGAAGATGCGCTTGAGGAGCAGGAGAAGATGTACAATAAACCACTTTATATGTTTGACAGCGGTCTAAAGAGTATTAGAGAGGCGTTTGTGAGCAGTTTGGGCAGAAAGAGGTCAAAATGAGGTCGGCACATGCTAAAAGAGGCGTGAAAAAGTTTGCGAAACTGCCTCTTTTGTTTTTGATTCTGATTTTTTTCTTCTTGATCGTCTCGGCGTTGCCGGCATTTAGCTACTGGTATTACGGAACTTCTAACGAGATACTGATCGACATTGAAACAAAATCGGTAGCGGATTAAAACGATGTTGCGGAGATAAATAAAAGTACAGTAAAAAACATAATCAAACTAAACGCAAAAAATATGCGCGATCTCACAAGCGATCTAAGAAAACAGAAGTTTATCGAACTGATTTTGCCCGCAATACTGATCACAAAACAGCGCAATGAAAATTATCGCAAAAAGATACTAGCGATCGGTTCAAAAGTATATCCGACGCGGCGCGATCAGGAGTTTATACGAACGCTAAAAGCAAAATACCTTGCCGAAGATACCAAAGACCTATTGGTGCGGCTTGAAACACATCCAACCAGTATCGTACTTGCACAGGCTGCGCTCGAAAGCGGCTGGGGTACTTCGCGGTTTTTTAACGAAGCAAACAACATCTTTGGCGTTTGGAGTTTTAGCAGCAAAGAGCCGCGCATATACGGAGTAACCCGCAGCAATGGACAGGTTATATACCTAAAAAAATACGATACCTATCTGCAATCGATCGAGAACTATTTTATGATCCTAGCAACAGGAAAAGGTTTTAGCGAGTTTAGAAAAGCACGAAGTACAAGCAAAGATCCGATCCATCTTGCTACATATCTATCTCGTTATAGCGAACAGCGAGAAGAGTATGTAAAAAAGATCGTATCGCTCATCGAATCAGCAGAGTTAAAGCAATACGATGAACATACGATCGATCCCATATATATCAAGGATAGAGAGTGAATATACAGACGATTTTAGAAGAGATTTCAGATGAGGTTAATTCGCTTCTTGGCAGAGGAAGCGTGGCAAATTATATTCCTGCGCTTGCGATCGCAGATCCGACAAAATTCGGCATGGCGGTTGCAACGGTTGATGGCGGACTTTACAGCGTTGGCGATGCGCAAGATTACTTTTCGATCCAGAGTATCTCCAAGATATTTGCGCTCACACAGGCGTTTGCGATTCAGCAAGACGATCTATGGCGGCGCGTCAGCCGCGAAAACGCAGGCAACGAACTCAACTCGCTATTGCAGCTTGAACTTGGCATGGGGCAGCCCAGAAACCCGCTGACCAACGCTGGCGCTATGGTAACAACGGACATCATTTTGAGCGCAAAAGGCAAGGACACAAAGGCGTCGCTACTGGAGTTTATCCAAGAGCGAAGCGGCAATAAATCGCTCGGCTTCAACGAAGAGATCGCGCAGCTTGAGATCGCGCACGGACACCGCACAAAAGCGTTCGCCCACCTGATCGCCAGCTTTCGCAATCTGGAAAATCACCCGCAAACCGTCGCAATGCTCTACTTTTACCAGTGTGCGATCGAGGCAAACTGCATCGATCTGGCAAAATCTGTGCTGTTTTTGACCAATAGAGGCTGCTGCCCCGTGAGCAACAAGCAGATTTTGAGCGCCTCGCAGGTCAAACGGATCAATTCGATCCTACTAACCTGCGGTCATTACGATGTTTCGGGCGACTTCGCGTTTCGCGTCGGTCTGCCGGGCAAAAGTAGCATCAGCGGCGCGATCGTCAGCGTCGTGCCGGGCAAGATGGCGATCGCCGCGTGGTCGCCCGCGCTTGGCAAAGATGGCGTTTCGCTGGTTGCGTCGGAGGCGCTAGAGCTGTTTGCCGCCAAAACGGGGCAGTCGATTTTCTAAGTTTGCGTTGCTACAATGCGACCTCATTTGCGCTCGTAGTTTAGATGGATAGAGCGACGGATTCCGGTTCCGTAGGTCGCAGGTTCGAGTCCTGCCGAGCGCACCAAAAGCCAGTTTCAACACCTTTTCAAACGGTTATTTATCCAAGTACGGTTTTAGCGCATGGTTGATCAGAAAGTTGCCGCCTGCGTTGAGCGACAAATGATCGTCGTCAACATAAAGTGGCAAACCGTTTTCGTCCGTTAGCAAACATTGATCGATCGGACAGAACACATCAATCGTATAGATGATCGTTGCACCTTTAAGCTCTGCCAGCATCTTGCGCGATTCTTTGCGTTGCTCCAGTATTTCCGATCGGGTTAAGTAGTGGACATTTTTATCGCTTTTTACAAACGGATGCGAAAATAAATATGTTCTTATATCATGTGGCAACACCGGATTTTCTTCTACAATAAATATCTCTCTATTGTCCATTTTTATTTTATCTATTACTGTTTGTAAATCATCAACGCTTAACACCTCTGTTTTGTACAACACTATAAACACTTTGTTGATCGTTTTATCTGTTTGAACTGCGCCAAGAACACGATTAGCGCATTCGGTTAGATTTGGAGATGATATAGATGTTCTTGCAATCAAACCACCATGCGCATCACCGCATCCCAGCAAAACCGTATTTATACCTTTTTGCGCATTATACATCGCAATTGAGTCATAGCTTGACTGAGCATGCGAATCTCCTATTATGGCTGTTGTTTGCGTAGAATTAACATCAGTTAATACGCAAAATCTAAGCATATATATTATTTTCTTAAACCCATATCGAGCAAAACAAGGCTGATTGAAAGATTGCGATGTTCGCATAAGTTTCATTTCATTTAATTGCGCTTCAACATTTTCTCCTAACGCTCTTACCAACCATCTATCGCTTATCCCGCCCTTTATATAGATTCCTGCTCCAACTGCTCCCATGATCGCCAACAACACTACCAATGCAATCGTCTTTGATCCTCTGCGGCTTTTTGAAAATCGAATTGGCTTTTCAATAAAGTAATAGGTCAAGATTGCTAAAACTATTGACATAATTGCCAGCACGATCACCAATGTCATCGGTAGTTCAATGCCATTGTAATTCCATAATACAATGCGCGAACAGCTAATCAAACTCCAATGCCAAAGATACAGCGGAAAACTAATTAGTCCAATAAACACAATCGGTTTAAGTGAAAAAAGATACCTGTTTAAGAAGGCATTACCGCCAGCAACGATAAACAAAGATGCACCAACTACCGGAACTATGATTTTAAGTGGCGGATGTCCATTGCCTCTAGCCGCTAAAACGCCATAGAGCATTAGCGCCAAACCCAATAGTGAAAGTATCTGTTTAAGCGCTTTACTGCGATCGATATTTGCAATTAAGTTATGAAACAGTCCGATCTTCTCTCTTTGCGATAAGGCGATCATGCTCCCAGCCATCAACTCCCAGAATCTTGTAAAGGGCATATAGAAATCAAGCGTCATATCTGCTTTGTAGTAGTAGAGATTAAGTGCAAAGGATACGATAAACAGCAAAGCTATAAAGAACGATTTTCTAAGACCCAGCTTATGCAGCACAAAGAGAATAACAGGAAAGATAATATAGAACTGCTCCTCAACGCCTAATGACCATAGGTGCAATAGCGGTTTATAGTTAGAGGCTGTATCCCAATAACCTGACTCGAAGTAGAGGATAAAGTTAGAGATAAACGCAGATCCTCCTGCTATATGTTTGCCAAGTTGTGCGTATTCGTCAGGAAGTAAGGCGAACCAACCGAATACAAGAACTGCAACCATTACAAGTATCAGAGCAGGAAGTATGCGCAGGATTCGCCGTTGATAGAAGTTAATAATGCTAAAGTTGTTGTTTTTGAGGCTGTCTAAGAGTATGCCGCTGATTAGATAACCCGATATTACAAAGAATATATCAACGCCTACAAAACCGCCTTTGATCCAACCAGGAAAGTAGTGGTAACCAACGACTGCCAATACTGCGAATGCTCGTAAGCCATCAATGTCGGGACGATAAGCCGTTTGCTGATCACCAGCGATCTTAAACGAATTGCTAATTAACGATCGTAGGAGATTTAAGGGCTTATTAGAGAGAGAGAGAGAGAAGATTTTTAGTTATCATTGTTAAGTATTCTTTAATGTTGAGTTTTGGGAACGGGAATTGTAACGAAATGTCCGTAAGCTAAAGCGCACGGTTAATAAAGTGCTGTCGCTCTCCGCAGTAACGGCTGGGGACAGCCTACTGCTTCGTTGCGGGACATAGGGGGCGCACTGAATAACATTTACTGTTATGTTGAGGAAGCAAAGCGACGAAACATCTATGTTCGCCTTTAGATTCTTCGTCCGTCCCTCGCTACTATCGCGAGGGATTACTCAGAACGACAATGCATTCCCTGTCATATTGAGCCGAAGCGCTGAACAATCCCTCGCGCGGAAGTAACGCCATATTTTGCGAGTTCTCTAGTTCAGGGAAGGCTCATTCCAAAAGCTAAGGATACAGAAAAGTGGCGGACTAGTACAGAAACTTGACTATAATCGACTAATATTGTATGATCCGCTCCAGCTCAACTTTTGCAGACATAGGAGGCAAAATGGACCTGCTCGAAAAACTGACAAATCAGATGCGCGAGACGCTTGAGAGCGCGATCTCGCTGGCGCTTTTCGTCAAAAATCCCGAAGTCGCAAACCTGCATATCTTGTGGGCGCAGCTTACGGCGTCAAACTCGATCCTGCGGCAGGCTCTCAACAAGCTAAACGCGCAATCCGCCGCGATCGAGCTTGAGGTGAAATCCGCCGCTTCAAGGCTGCCCGCCGTCTCGCAAATCACGAAAGAACATATCAAAATCTCGCGCGATCTTCTTGACGCAATTCAAGCGGCTGAGGCGCAGGCGCGTGCTTTTGGCGACGAGTATATCGCCGTCGATGCCTACCTGATCGCCAATCTCGATCGCCTGAAATCCGTGCTGGAGCGGCATATCGACATTTCGGAGCTGAAAAAGACGCTCGAAGCCATGCGCGGCACGAAAAAAATCGATCGCCAAAACGCCGAAGAAACGGGCGGTGCGTTGGAAAAATACGGCATAGATTTAAGTGCGAAAGCTAAGGCAAACTCCTTTGATCCCGTGATCGGACGCGACGAGGAGATCGCGCGAATGATGCAAATCCTGCTTAGAAAAACCAAAAATAATCCTATTTTGCTAGGCGATCCGGGCGTGGGCAAAACGGCGATCGTAGAGGCGCTGGCTATCAGGATCGCACGTTCCGATGTGCCTACGAGCCTCCAAAACAAGCGCGTGATCACGCTGGATATGGGCGCTCTGATCGCAGGCGCAAAGTATCGCGGCGAGTTTGAGGAGCGGCTAAAAGCGGTCATCGACGAGGTCAGAGAGAGCAGCGATGTTATCTTATTTATTGACGAAATCCACACCATCATCGGCGCGGGTGCGAGCGAGGGCAGTATGGACGCGGCGAACCTGCTCAAACCCGCTCTGGCACGCGGCGAACTGCGCTGCATTGGCGCCACAACCTTAAAAGAATATAGAAAGTATTTTGAGAAAGATGCGGCGATGCAGCGGCGGTTTCAGCCCGTGATGGTGGGCGAGCCGAGCGCGGCGGAGGCGATCCAGATTATGCGCGGGCTAAAAGAGCGGCTGGAAACGCACCACAATGTTACGATCGAGGACAACGCGCTTGCGGCGGCGGTCTATCTGAGCGATCGCTACATCAACGACCGATTTCTGCCCGACAAGGCGATCGACCTTATCGACGAGGCGGCGAGCGAACTCAAAATGCAGATCGAGAGCCAGCCCGCCGAGCTTGACAGGGCGAAGCGCGAAATATCGCGGCTCAAAGTGGAGCTTGAAGCGCTGAAAATGCAAAAGGGCGAAAAGAGCCGATCGCGCATTGGCGAGATCGAGCGGGAGCTGGGCGATGCGGAGGAAAAGAGGCGCGAATTGGAGGCGCGATTTGACAACGAAAAGGCTGTCTTCAATCGTGTCGCCGAACTCAAAAGCGAGGAGGATACGGCGCGGCGCGAGGCGGAGATCGCAAAGCGCGAAAGCGACTATTCAAAGGCGGCGGAGCTTGAATATGGCAAAATCCCTGAAATTAAAAAGCAACTTTCAGCGCAAAACGAAAAATGGCAGGCTATGCAGGAGGCGGGTACGCTGCTCAAAAACAGCGTTGATGAGGAGGCGATCGCCTCGATCGTGGCGAAATGGACGAACATTCCCGTGCGGCGGATGCTGCAAAGCGAGCGCGAAAAGGTTTTGAATATCGAATCGGAGCTAAGCCGCAGCGTGATCGGGCAGAACGAGGCGATCAAGGCTGTGAGCGCGGTGATCAAGCGATCGAAGGCAGGGCTGAACAATCCGAACCGACCGCTTGGCAGCTTTCTGTTCTTGGGTGCGACGGGCGTGGGCAAAACTGAAACGGCGAAATCACTTTCGAGATTTTTGTTTGACAGCGATCGCGCGATGATTCGGCTGGATATGAGCGAATATATGGAAAAACACGCGGCGAGCCGTCTGGTGGGTGCGCCTCCCGGCTATGTGGGCTACGAGGAGGGCGGGCAGCTTACGGAGGCTGTGCGGCGCAAACCTTACAGCGTGGTGCTGCTAGACGAGATCGAAAAAGCGCACCCCGACACATTTAATATCCTTTTGCAAGTTTTGGACGAGGCGCGGTTGACGGATAACAAGGGCGTTACGATCGACTTTAAGAACACGATCTTGATCTTGACCTCAAACTTGGCAAGCCGCGAGATCGCTGAAATAGGCGACAAAAAAGCACGCAACGACGCGGTTTGGAAGGAGCTTCGAGCGCACTTTCGCCCTGAGTTTCTCAATCGGCTTGACGAGGTGGTGATCTTTGAGCCGTTGGGATTTGGCGAGATCGAGAAGATTACCGAGAAGATGATCGGCGATCTAGCTGCGCGGCTTAAAGATCGCGAGATCGAGATCGAGTTTTCGGCGGCAGCAAAAAGCGCGATCGCAGAGCATGGTTTTGATCCTGAGTTTGGCGCAAGACCGCTTGCCAGAGCGCTGAATAAATTGGTGGAAGATCGGTTGAGCGATCTGATCTTGCGCGGGGAGGTCAAAAGCGGATCGAAGGTCTTATTTGACGCGGAAAACGGGGAAATAACAGCGAGAGAGATCGAGGGCTAATGGTTTCGCTAATGCTCAATATAACAGGGGTTGTCATTGCGGGCGTTCTCCCGTCATTGCGGGCTACGACCCGCAATCTCGTTAATAACGGCGCTCCCTGTCATTCTGAGGAGTGAAGCGACGAAGAATCTCAGTCAATTCTCGTCAAAACACCTAAAGACGGACTGAGATTCTTCACCGACCCTCGCTACTACCGCGAGGGATTGTTCAGAATGACAGGAGGAGCGATAGAAGTGAGGGTTATACCCCTTCTGCCCCCCTCTGTTTTCCTTTGCTTATCGCTCTTTCTTTCCTATCTTCTTCTACCTCCTTCTTGAATTTGGCGCTGGGCGCTTTTGTGATCTTGCTTTCCTCTACCACCCCATATAACTTATAGTGCCGCCGATAGTGCCGCCTAATATTTCAACCTGATTCGCCCTATTGCCGTAGATGTAGGTCGCCTTGTTGTCATCATTTATCGGGGTTAGAGCAGTGAATGTGCCGTGGTTTAAAGCCACCCCGCCGCCTCCGCTGGTGGCGTTATTGTCTCTGATCTTGCCGCCGCCCATAATGAATGTTGCGCTCTGGATATACACCCCGCCGCCCCAAGTGGCTTTGTTGCCTTCGATAATTCCGCCATTCATTGTAAATGTGCCGCCAGCTACATGCACAGCGCCGCCACTTGTGGGGTTCGATACTGTGTTGACATGCCCAGTAATGGTGATGCCATCGTTCAAAGTCAGAGCGCCGCCGCTATTTATTCTGAAAACGGCTCCGCCGCCCATGTAACCCTTGATTGTCTGCGAGCCGTTTCCGATCAGCGTGATATTGGTGGTAGAGTTAATCGCGATCTGCCCGCTTAGTTGTTCATCGGCGTACATTGTGATAACGGCGGTCTGTCCAGCTTCGCCGCCAGAGCCAAAGGCGGTTTGCAGGGTATCATAGCCGTAGTAGCCCGTTGTGCCGCTGGTACGATTGGCTACGAAGTTATGTACGCCCAAGCCTGTAATGTTCCCGCCTCCAGTAGTCGTAACGCCGTCGTATGTAACATCTGCGGTTTTACCAGAGCCTGTCGCAACTCGATCGAAGTTGGCAACGCTGTAAAGCGAGGCTTCAGCGGGACTGTAGATTTTATCCTGCGTACTGCCATCGCTGTATTTAAGGGTGAGTTCCATGCCTGTAAGATCAACGGCATCGCTGCTATTCAATCCGTAAGCGGTTCTTGTGGGTTGGGTTTTCACGCTGATCGAGGATAGGGTGATTGGCGGCAGCGGAGGTGGTATTGGTGTGGGTGTTGGCAGAGGGGTTTCGCCTCCGCTGGGTGGAGATGTTCGCTCTTTCATCATATCGTTAAAGTCGTTACCGCATGAGATTAACAATCCCATTGCAACGATGATCAGCATTGCACTGCGCAGATAGGTTATGAACTTCTTCATCTTCTACTCCTTTTCTATATTGAGAATGGTGATCTCGGTAATGCGGTGTTGCTCTGATGGCGGATATTTGTCGTTCTGGGGCGAAGCGCCATTGTCATTCTGAGGCGAAGCCGAAGTATCTGCGTTGAGATTCTTCGCTTCGCTCAGAATGACAGATGGATCGTGTGGAATAACAAGAGGAGTGCTCAGAATGACAAACGCCTTGTCATACTGAGGTTGCTTTTGAGCCGAAGAATCTCTATCCTTCCCACTACCCCCAAACCTAAATCTCAATGCCACTTCGATCTGCGGTAGTGTGATATTTCTGCTACCCTCAAGGATAAAGTCTGCTCCTGCTCCTGTATAAACACTGACAAACGGAGAACCATTCTGATAGGTGTTCAATATATATTCAACAGATACTCTTGCGCCCACAAATGGCGAACTTACACTACCTCTATCTGTGCGCATTTCACCTGCGAGTGTGTCAAGTCTAAACC
>BNUO01000072.1 GCA_025997415.1 Campylobacterota bacterium | reverse complement strand
CGGCAATCACGATCTGCTTTGCCTCTTCGTACATCTCATCAAGCGTGTCGCCCGCCTCCAGCCCGCCACCGCTTCCTTTTGACGCAGCAAGATCGCCGCCTTCAACGAGAAAACTATCGTCATAGTCGGGCGGTCGCTGATCTTTCAGAAACTGCGCGATCGTCTCAATCTCGCGCTCTGTGTTAAAAGGCGCGTGAAGCCGCACCAGACCGACGCTTCCGGGCGGCGTAAATAGCATATCGCCGCGCCCAAGCAAACTCTCCGCGCCCTGCGTATCCAAGATCACCTTTGAATCGATCTTGCTTCCCACGCGATAGCTAATTCGGCTCGGCAGGTTCGCTTTGATCAGCCCCGTGATCACATCGGCGCTTGGGCGCTGCGTTGCAACGATGAGATGTATGCCGCTTGCCCGCGCCATCTGCGCCAAACGAGCGATCGAAATCTCCACATCTTTCCCGCCGCTCATTATCAAGTCCGCCAATTCGTCAATGACAACAACAATAAACGGCAGCGGCTCAAACCCCTCGTCGTTTGCCTTTTGGTTGTAGCTTTCGATGTTTTTCGTCTTGGTTTTGCTCATCATTTCATAACGCCGCTCCATCTCAACAACCGTATTGGCAAGCGCGGCGATCGCCTGTTTTGGCTTGGTGATCACGGGCGTTAAGAGGTGCGGAATATCGTTGTAGATACTAAACTCCAGCATTTTTGGATCGATCATCAAGAGGCGCAGAGTATCGGGCGAGTTGCGATAAAGAAGCGATAGGATCATCGCGTTAATGCCCACGCTTTTGCCGCTGCCGGTTGTCCCTGCGATCAGAAGGTGCGGAAGTTTTTTGAGATCGGTTACAAAGGGATTACCCACAATATCCTTGCCAAGCGCGATCGTCAGCGCACTTGCCGCCTCACGAAATAGCGGACTGGCGAGAATCTCGCGCAGATAGATCGTCTCAAATGTGGCGTTAGGAATCTCAATGCCAATCACATCTTTGCCCGGAATGGGCGCTTGAATGCGGATCGTCTGCGCTTTAAGCGCCATAGCAATATCGTTTTCCAGACTCAAAATCCGCGAAACTTTGACATGGGCGGCGGGTTTGAACTCAAATGTTGTTACAACAGGACCTGTGTAGGTGCGCGTTACATCGCCCTCGATCTTAAACATTCGCAGTTTATCCAGCAAGTCGGCGATCTTTGCGTCGATCTCGCCCTCGTTGACCTCGTGCTTTTTCGCGCCCGCTTCGGCAAGAAAGTTAAGCGGCGGCAGGGAAAAATCGCGCGGCTTTTCGCTTTTGCCCTTTTCGACCTGATCCAAAAGCCGCCTGTTTTCTTCCAGTTCGTGCACAACCTGTACATCTTTGCCGCTCTTGCCCCGTTTGCCTTCCGCTGGCAAATTGTCATCGCCGCCGCGTGTCCAACCAGCCGCTTCCAGTACCGCAAGCCGCCTGCGATCAGCCGGTTCCATTTCATCTTCGTTTTCGCTTGCGATCAGTTCGCGCTCTTTTTCGTGCAAATAGTCGTCCATTGACACCTGCGAAACGGATTTTGGCTTTGCTCGCTCTGTAGCGATCGGCGGCAGATAGTCCAGATCCTCCTTGCCGCTTGGTTCGTCGCGGTGTATGAGATCACCAAATGACTCTTTGGTTGCCTCTTTGAGCGTCCCCCACCGTTTATCCAGCCGCAAAAACCGTGCGATCAGCGCGAGCAGTCCCATCATCGAAACGCGAAACGCCAGCAGCCAACCGTTAAGCAGCAGGAAAAATCCAAAGATCGCCGTTCCCGCGCTGCCGATCACAGGTCGCAGAGCCTCGCACAGCGCTAAGCCGATCGCGCCTTCGTCAAAGATTAGCGCCCAAAAAACGGTGATCGCAAAGAGAAACAAAAACGAGGCAAGCGCCATTTCGACTGTACGGCGAGCGTTTGGAGGCTTGCGATAGACCACGATCGCCACAACAAACAGCAGCGGCAAAACCGCGTAGATCGCGTTACCAAAAAGCCAGACCAAAAACTCAGCGGCATAAGCTCCATACCTGCCCACTTGCGCACTTTGACCAAAATATAGCGCGATCGCCAAATAGGACAACACGCCGATAGCGAGAAGAAAAAACGCCTCTTTTTTCACATATCCTACTTCAGAAAATTGACCAAACTCATACTGTGAATCCTAGAAAGCGTTGAAAGCAGACCCTGATACGACACGCTAAGCTGATTCATTTTCACGACCGCTTCGCCTATATCGGCGTCCAAAACCATTGACTTGAGCGTCTTGACATTGAGGATCATCATTTCGCTCTTTTCGTATGTCAACTCAAGCGCCGTGCCTACCGCGCCGTTGTTGGTGTGCATACGACTGAAGTGATCGAGCATGTGATCGACAAGATAGATCGCGTTTTGAATGCCGATGTTGCGCGTCTGAAGCGTATTGTTACCATCGGGGCGCGTCATACCCATTCGCACGGCTTCGATCGCCTCTTGCAACTGATCAAACACATTCAAGCGCGGCTCGTCGATCGTGAGCGCATTGTTGGCGCTAAATGTCCAGCTTGGCGATTTGTTGGTGCGGATCTCGGTGATCGCATCTTGGAATAGGAAGTTGATCTGTACGGGGCTTTCGGTTGCGCTAAGGTTATCGCGGGTGATCAGCCGACCGTCAATGACCTCCGTCAGGAACGCGCCGTTACCAATGCCGTCTCCAAATGTACCGTCGATCGCCGCTTGCAGCTCGGCAAGCGTGCTGTTTTGCGTCAGCGTTGTCTGCGCGGCGTTACCGTACATATCCGTTCCGCTCAAGACCAAGTTGCCCGTAAAGCTAAAGCCAAAGACTTCGCTCAACGGTCGATTTGGGCGGTCTTCTTTGACAGACCAGCCCGGTTCGCCCTTCGTGCCCGTGAAACTTTGCAAAAGCTGCTTATCGCTGACAAGATCCTGCGCATCAAAGAGATCGGTGTCGGCGTCAAAGAGCGAGATCTGTATCTTGCTTTCGCTTGTCGTGTAATCTTTGGCAACGATCTGACCTATGTTGTTCATCGACACGCTCACGCTCTGGTTTGCGCTTGCAAGCGCTCTGTTGTAGTCGTCAAAACTTCCGCTCGCCGCCTCAGTATTAGAGATGGCGATCGCCATAATGTTCATCAGCTGTTGATAGGTAAAGCCTTTGCGATCTTCGGTGCGAACTTCCAACCCGTCGCTGTATGGAGTCTGTACTTGGCTCTTGTAGCCGCTCGCCGTTGTCGGGTTGCCGCTTGGATCGTAGATGTCATAAATCTCGCCCGCAGGATCGGGTTCGATGATCTGATAGGTCGAAAGCCGCCCGGAGGCGTCAGGTACATCGCGCAGGGTAATTTCGATGAGTTTGCGATCGCCGTTAATGTCGTTGATCTCCATATGAAGCCGCTTTTCGTCCATACTCTCCGATCGGCTTGTCGCTTTAAGCTCCGTTGCGGCAACAGCAAAACTGCTATCGGCGCGAACGATCTGCGAAATGGGCGAGGTCATCGTTGCGCCCGCCTTGACAAACCGAGCGCGATCGTAACCGACGGCATCGGCGGCGGAAAACGCAAGCACCTTTTCGCCTGCGGTATTGACCGCCGTGATCACAACGCCGCTAAGCAGGCTGGGAACTTTGAGTTCGGGCGGCGTCTGTGGTCCCGTCGCGTTGTTGTCGTAGATAGCGATCTGCCCGTTTTGCAAACCGATGTCAAAATTGCCGCCTAGTTCGCTTTCTAATACGGTTTCAACCTCGTCCATTAGCATCTGAACGGTTGTGAGGTTATTGACGGCAAATGTGTGCGTTGTACCGTTGATGTCCAAATTCACCTCATCGACATTTTTGCCCAAAACCGCCTGCAAGCTGTCGTATTTGGTCGCAAGCGCTTCGTTATCCTGCCGCCGCAACACCGTGTTGAGCGTAAAAACGCGCTGATCGAACGGGTCTTGCGCCGTCGAAACGCTATCCTGCGTTCTAGCGTAGCCGTAACCGCTCTTGTTGAAGCTGTAAATATGCGCGTTTGGCGCTTCGCCTAGAATGCTAATGTCATCAACTTTTGTATCGCTCGCAACCATATGAAGATCGGTGAGCATTCGTCCGGATTTCACATCTTTGATCTCAATATGCCCCAGCGCGTTTAGCGACACATCGACTGCTTTGTAGATACTGGTGTTGCCCATCTCGCGCCCAATTCGATCGAGCAAATCCTGTACAGTCGCGCCGTTGGTCATCTCAACGCGAGCTTTGAACCCTTCGCCATCGGGCTTCGCGCCGCGCAGATAAAAATAGGTTGATTGGCTGTCGTCGGGCTGACCGATGAGATCGCGGATCGAATCGCTTGCGGTGATCGGCACGGGCGTATCAAGTCCCATCGGATCATCAACGCTCATAACTCGGTGGTGCATTTTTGTCATATTAAATAGCTGAATATCGGTCGTAATCCGTTTGGAGTAGTCGCTGTCCATTCCCTGCATCAAGTTCCAGCCGTCAGTGTTGTAGGCAAGCTCCAGACGATCGCCCGCCTGTGCTTTGATCTGCTGATCGTTACCGTAGTAAATCCCGTTATCGTCAAACGGCTTTTGCTTCATATTTGTGCCCGAAAAGAGAAAATTGCCGTTGATCGAGGTGTTGCCAACATCGCGGATATTGAGCATAAGCGCCTGAAGATCGCTCGCTAACGCTGCGTAACTAGTCGCCGAATGCACATCGTTTGCCGCCTGAACGAGCTTGACTTTGAAGGTTTCAAGTCTCTCTTTCATACTCGCGATCGCCACATCGGTATTGTCCGAATAGGTTTTTGCCTTTTGAACATTGTCCGAAACCTGCGCGAGTGTCGCCTTTTCGTTGATCAGCCGCAGAGCGTCTTGATAGATCGTGCTATCTTCGTAGCCGAAGTTGATCTTTAGACCCGTAACGATCTGGTTATTGACGGCGAGCAGATTGCTTAATCCCCTTTGCTGGTTGTAGATAAAACTGTTGTAGATCGCTGAGGTACTAACGCGCATGCTAACTCCTTGAAAGGTTACAAGCAACTTTTGATCCTTGCAACCGACATATTTGTGCAAATCGTCCATTTTCGCTGGTGGTTTAACTGTTTTTTCGCGCCGCTGCCACTGCGTGGGTTGGTGGGCGTTTCGGCGGATGCACATTTGGAGTGCGCGGCGACTCATCTTCGTATGTTACGATTGCGCTCAAATTCGGGTAGGAAGTCGTTTGAAACAGTTGTTTGCAAATAAATCGGTGATCTTTTGTCTGTTTTTTCTCGTTGCGTTTGCGTTGGATCGGGTGGTGAAACTGGTGATATTGGACGGTTTTCGGTGGGATAGCGAGGCGATTTCGATCATCTTGACCTTCAACGACGGCGTTGCATTCTCGTGGTTTGCGTTTCTGGGCGAGTGGCTTAAATGGCTGCAACTCGCGCTGATCGTTGGCGCTGTGATCTATCTGTTTTGGACGAAGCTGATCGTGCCGTATGGAGCGCCGATCGGACTGCTTCTGGGCGCGGGCGCTTCAAATCTGCTCGATCGTTTCGTCTATGGCGGCGTGGTCGATTATGTCTTTTGGCACTACTGGTTTAATTTTGCGGTCTTCAATCTAGCCGATGCGCTCATCGACTGCGCCGTTGCGTGGATCGTCTGGGCGCACTGGAGGCAGACGCGAAAGATTAAGGCAGGGTGAGTACAATTCCGCCTCGCTTTGGTCGCGTAGCTCAGTTGGTAGAGCACTACCTTGACATGGTAGTGGTCGGAGGTTCGAGTCCTCTCGTGGCCACCACACCCGTTAGGTTTTCTGGGTGTCTAGTTTTGAGCCTCAAGATATAGAAGCCAGTGGCAGATACAGACGAAGCTCGCTGTTTGGGAATGTCTGAAAGCCGTATTTGAGATAAAAATCCTTCGCCTTGCCATCTTTCGCATCTACGATCACGCAATACCCGCCCGCATTTTTGGACATTTCAACAATATGACTTAGCGCGTCCATCAGCAGCAATTTGCCAAATTGACGCCCTTGATACCTCTGATCAACTGCGAGTTTGCCAAGCAGCCAGCACGGAATGGGCAGACGATCGGGATATTTCTTGGCAACACTTTCGGGGAGATTTGCGGCAATGATCGATGAAGCCGAGAGTGCGTAATAGCCCACGATCGATGTTTCGTCAGCCAAAATATGTACCGCGCATAGTCCTTTTTTGACAAATTGCAGGGCGTTTTCTTGCAAAAATCTGTTTAGTTCCGGCACACCGCAGTCAAACAAAGCTCGCAAATGCGTTCTGTCCAGCGGCGCAAACAGCACTAATATCCCTTGCGTTTGATATTTGACTGCTTGTATTCCGCCGCCGCTTTTTTGAGCGTATCGGCGGGTTTGGGCGGGTTTGCAAGTGAGGCGAGCAACGCCTCGTAGTCTTTGGCGTCTAAGACAATCTGACCAAACTCACGCATTGCCTGTGTGCGGGTGCGAATGACATTTTCGGCGTGTTCGCGTATGGCGGACATAATAAAGCTCGATATGGACTGCCCCTGCATTTGCGCCGCAACTTTAGCGAGGTTGCGCGTGTAGTCGTCGTTGAAGCGGATAGTTGTGGCGTTTGTTGTCATAGCGCACCTTAGAGTGTGTTTTATGGCATAAATATATCATAACAATAGCAAAATGGTATCGGCTGATCACGGTAAAAGCGAACAGACGGGCGATATGCTTGGGATTATCAAGGTTCGTTTGATTATACTTTGCGCTTTCGTGGAGCAACTTGGCGTTTGACCAAGACATCTGTATTTACGCACTAAAAGGAAAAGCCCGTTTGAGCGAAGCGATCGGCATAAAAACTCAACAAGGAATTGTTGATATTACAAACAAACAACAACTTAGCGGTGAGGAAATCTTCTTTGACGACTCTGCGGATGCGCTCTCGATCGTTCGCCACTCGGCGGCGCACCTGCTCGCACAGGCGATCCGCCAGTTGTATCCTGACGCGCAATTTTTCGTGGGACCGGTTGTGGAGGAAGGCTTTTACTACGACTTCAAAACGGCGGCTAAGATCAGCGAAGATGACCTGAAAACCATCGAAAAAACGATGAAAAAACTTGCGGCGCAAAACCTGCCGATCAGCCGTTACGAGACGAGCAAACAGGAGGCAGTCGCGCGTTATGCAAACGATCCGCTCAAAACCGAAGTACTTAGCCGCATTGACAGCCCGACGGTCTCTTTCTACAAGCAGGGCGATTTTGAGGATCTGTGCAGAGGTCCGCATGTACCTTCAACCAAATTTTTAGCGCACATTAAGCTAACCAAACTCGCAGGCGCGTATCTCGGCGGCGACAGCAACCGCGAAATGCTTACCCGCATTTACGGCATTGCGTTTAGTTCCGCCCAGTCGCTTGCGGCGTGGGAAAAGCAGATGATCGAGGCGCAAAAACGCGATCACCGCAAGCTTGGTACGGAGTTGGAATTGTTCAAATTTTCAGACGAGATCGGCGGCGGGTTGGCGGTTTGGTTGCCTGCGGGCGCTAGGCTACGGAGCAAACTTGAGGCGATCAGCTTCAAGGCGCACAGACGGCGCGGCTATCAGCCTGTGAGAGGTCCCGAAATCCTGCGCTCTGATCTATGGCGCAAGAGCGGACACATTGCCAACTACGGCGAAAATATGTACTTCACCAAGATCGACGAAGCTGAATATGGGCTTAAACCTATGAACTGTGTGGGGCATATCGCCGTGTATGAATCTGCCGTGCGGAGCTTTCGCGATCTGCCGCTGAAATACTTTGAGTTCGGCACGGTACACCGCCACGAACAGAGCGGCGTGTTGCACGGACTGTTGCGGGTGCGAGAGTTCACCCAAGACGATGCGCATATTTTCTGTACCGAAGATCAGATCGCAACTGAGATCGAAAAGATTTTGGAGTTTATCGATCGGCTTATGGGCGTTTTCAACTTTGAATATACGCTCACGCTCTCCACAAAACCCGCGAAGGCGATCGGCGATGATCGCTTGTGGGAGCGATCGACTGCGGAGATCAAAAAGGTGCTGGACAAACGCGGCAGCTACTTGATAGACGAGGGTGGCGGCGCGTTTTATGGACCCAAAATCGATGTCAAGATCACCGACGCGATCGGCAGAAAATGGCAGTGCGGCACGATTCAGGTCGATATGAATCTGCCCGAACGCTTTGACCTGCACTACACCAACGAGAAAAACGAGCGCGTCCGCCCCGTGATGTTGCACCGCGCAATGATGGGTTCTATGGAGCGGTTTATCGCCATTTTGATCGAACACTACGGCGGCGAACTGCCCTTTTTCATCGCGCCGACGCAGGTTGCGGTTGTGCCGATCGGCGATAGCCATTTGGAATACGCAAAAGTGATCGCAGATTTGCTCACGGCTGCCGATATTGATGTAACGCTCTTTGACCGCGCCGATTCGCTTGCCAAAAAGATCCGTTCGGCAGAGAAAATGCGCGTACCATTTATCGCCGTTGTGGGCGACAAAGAGGTCGCAGACAAGAGCATTGCGCTTCGCGATCGTACGACGCGAGATGAAAAAACGCTTGCATTAGACGAATTTATCGCGCTATGCAAAGCAAAAAATAATGAGGAAAGCCTTTGAACGACAACACGCAAACCGCCCCCAACAAAGAGAAAGAAAAAAAAAACGCTTATTAACGAACAGATCCTTCGCGTAGCCGACGAGGTGCGTTGCGTTGGCAACGACGGAGCGCAACTTGGCGTCATTCAAACTCGCCGCGCTGTGGAGTTGGCTTACGAGCAGGGGCTAGAACTTGTGCTTATCTCGCCCGACGCCAATCCGCCCGTTGCAAAGATTATGGATTTTGGCAAGTTCAAATACGAGCAGGAAAAGCGAGCTAAAGAGGCAAAGAAAAAGCAAAAGCAGGTCGAGGTCAAAGAGATCAAACTCACCGCCAAGATTGCGCAAAACGACATCAACTACAAAGTCAAGCACGCGATCGAGTTTTTGGAGGACGGAAAACATGTGAAGTTTCGCGTGTTTTTGAAGGGTCGAGAGATGGCAAATCCGTCCGTAGGTTTCACTGTGCTAGAATCCGTCGCTCAAATGGTGGACGAGTATGCTTTGATCGAAAAAGAGGCTTTCATTGACGGACGCTTCGTCAGTATGCATGTCATTCCAAAAAAAGAGAAGAAAAAGTAAAGGTAACAGATGCCAAAAATGAAGACAAAGAGAGCAGCCGCAAAGCGTTTTTCTATCAAGAAAAATGTGATCAAACGCGGAAGCGCCTTTCGTAGTCATATCTTGACAAAAAAGAGCCGCAAAACCAAACGGGGTCTGCGCTCAAGCCAGTATGTACATAGTACAAACGAGGCAAATGTCAGGAAAATGCTCGTCAAATAACCGTTGCGCTTTTTAGCGCCCTCCTGCTGCCAGCCGCAAGGTGAAGCAGAAAAGTTCGCTTAGGCGACGCCATATATGGTGAAAGGAAACCAAAATGAGAGTCAAAACAGGCTTTGTGCGCCACCGCCGCCACAAAAAAGTACTAAAACAGGCGAGAGGATTTTTCTCGGCTCGCCACAAACACTTCCGCAAAGCAAAAGAACAGCTCGAAAGAAGCCTCGTCTATGCGTTCCGCGATCGCAAAAACAACAAACGAAACTTCCGTCAGTTGTGGATCGTGCGGATCAACGCCGCTTGCCGCCTAAACGGTCTTAGCTATTCGCAGTTTATTCACGGCTTGACCAAAGCAAACATCTCGCTCGATCGC
>BNUO01000071.1 GCA_025997415.1 Campylobacterota bacterium | reverse complement strand
ATGATCGTATTATGAGCATTTGTTCAAATTGCACAAAAGGAAAGCATATGCGAGGCAGGAAACGAACGCAGGCGGTTACGCTGTTTAGACCGATTTTCAGGAGTTTTTATGCACAGGGCAGCCACGAAAAAGAACCGTCGATTTTGAGTGCTGAAGAGCTGGGAGCGTTGCGGCTTGCCGACTACCAAGATCTACATCACGAGATCGCCGCCGCGCAGCTAAAGATCACCCGTCCAACCTTCTCGCGCCTCTTGACTGCGGCGCGCAAAAAAACCGCCGCGCTGCTACTTTTTGGCAAGCCGATCGCAGTTGAAATGCCGCAGGCAGCGTTCCAAGCCGCCTACCCTTCCGATGATCGATTTTCGATCGGCACGGATATTTTGAGCGCGAAGTTGATCGTCATTGCGACGATCGAAGCGGGCAAGATCAAAGCGATGCGATTTGAGGAGAATCCAAGCAAAGAAGAGGCGCTGATCGATCTGCTTGAGGGCGTTAGCATTGTAGTCTGCCGCGCGATCGGCGCGAAACTCAAAACACGGCTTGCAGAAAAAGAGATCAGCGTTATGATCACCACAGCAACCACGCTAGAATCGATCGCCGCTGAACTGTAACAACTGAATGAAAAAAAATGCGACCTGCCCTACTCCCGCAAGAATGGCATTTGTAAATAACCAACTCCTTGCGATCATAGGGTCTGGTTTTATATGGCTACATGAGCTCCATATCCTGGTCAAAAAAGATATTATATAAACTGCCAAGCCCCGCAATTTCGCCACCGCCCATAGCTTTGACTATGGCTTTGGCTTCAGCTTCGGTAGCACATAAATACCCAAAATATCCGTGATACACCATACACATCCCATACATATTGTCTGATTCAAATCTTTTATAACCGCTTGCCCCTACATAACCTAAAACGCCATCGGGTTTACAATTATTGTAATTATATTCAATATCGCCAATTTTAATGCTCCATTGACCAGGTTGAACAATGGTGTCATAATAATATTTTGTCTTTGACCCGTCCCGTTTTAATCTATATAGTGGTTTTGTAGTTGGATAGCTTCTTTTAAATCTTTCGGGAAGTCTTTCAGGAAGCCCTTCGGGAATAAATGTTTCAGGACCATATTTACTCTTATCGCCGATGCAATAACCCAATAACCCCTCAAAGTGAAATTCTTTGCCCTCAGCCAGCAGGCTATCCAATTCATTGTAGTCGCTTACGGCTATATGGGTGTCGTGTTTATGGCTAAACATCCTAAACAGCGGCTTAAATTCGCGCCCGTGCCTATCCCTTACGCACGGATACACCTGCTTAATCAGGTCGCTAAGTTTTTCATAATGTACGCGGGGAGCTAACCCCACTTTGCCTGACAAACAACTATAAGCAATAAATAGCGATGACAACCTTTCGCCCAAAAACGCGAACAAGCGGAATTTGGTGCGTTTTTGCGTTTCAGCCCTATCCGGCCCTTTTATATTTTCAAGTGTACTTAATGCAGTTTGAACATCAGTGTCTGCAAAAAGGCTGTCAAGTATATAAAATAAAAATTCGCAAAACTGGCTGAAAACACTATATTTCCAAATAAATAAACATTTATAAAAGCCAATACTATTTCTATAAAAATGCTGATCAAAATACCCGGCTAATCCGGAAAATCTAGCGTCCCTAGACAGATAGAGTTTTGTTTTATCAAATAGGAGAGGTACTATGGGGCAACAACTATCAAATTGTGCAAATAAATTCGGTGGTAATAGAAGCGGTTCGGAAGTAAGGATATCCACACCATTGCCGCCAGATTTACGCCCTAAATGATCAACCCTATCCGTCCCATCCATAAACTTGCGTATTTTTTCTTCGGTGTACCCGTAGCGGTTTTCAAAGGCAAAGGCATTTCTTGGTCTCTGACCGTTGTTTAAATCCAAAAAAGAGCGATAATGCATAAAACCCACGATATCATCGGGTTTGTGTTCCGCATTTTTCCATACCCACCACAACGCCGTAAATTCGCTGTAAAGATCCTGCCTTGCTTCGTCTCTTATGCAATCTCTGCCTTCAGTATCTTTTAAGGGGACGCGCACGCCCCTTTCGCCAACTTGCCCCGCCAAAATCGGAGTAACCACATTATTAGCAAATACAGGATACTTTTCAGCTTGATGATGGATGATGTAAATTTTTGTCGCCATGACACGCCTTTCTTTTGAAGCTAACTTTGTCTAGCAGAGTATAGTATTTTTTTAATATTATGTGCGGTACTCGCAACTAGTCCGCCTCCTGCGCTACCCCCTCACGGTAGATGGCAATGCGCTTATGTCTGAAGCCACGCTCCAAGTTACCGCACCGCTTATAGGCTGTTCCGCGCCGTCTACATAGCGCTTGACTGTTATGGTTTTGATCTTAAACACTCGTCATTCTGAGGCTGCTCCCCAACCGAAGATCTCTATTCGCCTTGAGATTCTTCGTCGCTTCGCTCCTCAGAATGACAGGGATTGCGGGTCAAGCCCGCAATGACATTCGTGCGCGAATTGCTTTTTGCCGTTGATCGCGCAGGGATTTTGTGCGGGAGCAAGGAAGCTGAACGAGGCGCGAAGGGAGTTTACTTATCGGTAAATGACCGAGCGTGGGCAGAGGCTGACGAAGTAAATCACGCAAAAGATGAGATTCTTCGCAAGCTCAGAATGACAGAGGGGACGGTAAAAAGGCTAAACCGAGAGTTACATCGTCGTGGCGCTGACCGCCTGATCGGGAAACACCCGTTCATTCCCCTTGACAATCACATCCATCTGCTCTTTGAGGCTTGCGGATCGCACGGCGGCGTTGAGTCCGTCATAACCCAGCACCTCGACCGAAGCCATCTTGACCAGCCCTGAGACCACATAGAACACAACCTGCTGTCCAAAGCGGCTCACAACCGCGTCGCGTGGCACGATTAGCGCATTTTCGGTGTTTTTGCCCGAAAGTTTGAGTACCGCTTCCATACCTTCGATCAAGTTGCGGCTTGGCTTGTCAAAAACCACCCGCGTCAAAAAGGTGCGCGACTGCGTATCTCCGCGCGGCGAAATGCCAGCGATCCGCGCCGCATACTCTGTGCCATAAACGCCCACAACGACGCGATCGCCGACCTTGATTCGACTAAGCGTTTCCGCGCCCAGATAGACCGCAAGTTCAATGCTGTCGCTTCGCGCCACGCTCACCACGCCCGCGCCCGTTGCGAGATAATCGCCTTCGCTCGCGTGCCGTTCCACCACAACTCCGTCAAATGGAGCGCGGATCGTCCGTTTTGTTTTTTCGATCTGCATCGCTTCAAGCTGTGCGGCAAGCGCCTCCCGCTCCGCCTCCAGCTCCAGCGCTTTGAGCCGAAACTGCTCGTGCGTCTGCTCCGAAACGCTGTTTTGCTCCAAAAGCACACGGTAGCGTTCTGCGTCCTTGATCGCCTGCGCCTCGCTCGCCTGCGCCCGTTTGAGTTCGGCGGCTTTGGCGGCGATGTTTGCCGCTAGGATCGCGCTCTCCTGCGTTGCAAGTGGCTGCCCCGCTTTGACCGTATCGCCCGCATCGACAACGATCGACTCCAGTACAGCCGCGCTCTGACTCGCAAGCCGCGAAAGAGTGGCGTATTTGAGACTGCCGATATGGTTTTCAAACGGGTGAATGCTGCCGATCGAAGATTTGGCAACCACAACGGGAACGCCATCGGCGCACAACGCAGTAGCAAAATGAGCAAAAAATAGCAAAAATAGAGCGATTTTGGCGTTCATAGTAACCTCTGTTTTGAAGTTTGGCATTATCACATCAACCATATAAATTGATTGCCGCGCATTTAATCACGAACTTCAAATGAGTTGCCTATAATCGCGCAATGAAGAGAAAATTGAAAAAAATCCTACTCGGTTTCGCTGTTTTTGTGGCTGCGGTTGCGGCGATCGGCGCGGCTCTTGGTTTTTATGTTTGGGCGCAGTTTGGCTCGCCGCCTAGCGCTGATGAAGTGGCGCGTTTTTCCAAGCTACCGTACTATCAAGATGGGCGGTTTATCAGCCCTGAACCTATGCAAAGTTTTCCCGATCGCGTAACGGGCGCGGGCGCTAAAGGCTGGATTCGTTTCCTGCTGCCCAACTCAAATGCGCCCACAAAACCGCTGCCGCAGGCGCTGCTCACCGCCGATTCATTTGCCAAAACGCCCGCCGATCTCGCCGCCTATTGGCTGGGGCATTCGTCGCTGATCATCGAGCTGGAGGGCAAGCGGTTTTTGGTCGATCCAGTCTTTGGCAACGCCGCGCCGCTGCCGTTTGCCGTGCGCCGATTTGTGCCCGCGCCGATCGAACTTGACGAGCTACCGCCGATCGATGTTGTGCTAATCACGCACGATCACTACGATCATCTGGAGCGGGCGACAATTGGGTTTTTGCGTCATCGCAACACACGATTTGTCGTGCCATACGGCGTTGGAGCGCACCTGATCAAATGGGGCGTTGAGCGCGAGCGGATCACCGAGATTGGCTGGGGCGAAAGCGTGGATTTTGACGGCGTGGCAGTCGCGGCGGAGCGCACGATCCACTATTCGGGCAGGAGTTTTGACAGGCAAGGCACAACGCTTTGGACATCGTATGCGCTTAAAGGACAAAGCCACCGTATTTTTATCAGCGGCGATTCAGGTTACGGCGAACATTTCAAAGAAATTGGCGCGAAACACGGCGCGTTCGATCTGGCGTTTATCGAGATTGACGGCTGGAATGACGGCTGGCCTAAAACGCATATGTTTCCGCACGAGGCGATCGCGGCATCGCACGATGTTGGCGCAAAGGCGGTGATCCCCGTGCATTGGGGCGTTTTTGATCTAGCGCGGCACAAGTGGGACGAGTCGATCGAAATCGTTGCAAACCTAGCGGCGGAAGATGGAAATATCACTCTGCTCACGCCGTTAATGGGTGAAAAAATTGAGGAAAATACCAAAACCCACCGCTGGTGGCGCGGCGTAGAGTAGCGCCCGTGCCGATTGGCAAGGGCAATGGGTTACCTCGACATTCGTTTGCGCATATTAGGATCGAGGTATTTTTTGCGGATACGGATATTTTTGGGCGTGATCTCTACGATCTCATCATCATCGATCCACTCCAGCGCAGTTTCTAGCGTGTGATCTTTTGGCGGCACAAGTTTGATCGCATCGTCCGCGCCGCTTGAACGCATATTCGTAAGCTGTTTGCCCTTGATCGGATTGACATCAAGATCGTTGGGGCGCGAGTGTTCGCCCAAGATCATTCCCACATAAACTTTATCCTGCGGTTTAATGAAAATCACCCCCCGATCTTGCAGGTTGTAAATACTATACGCAACCGCCTCCCCGTTTTCCATCGACACAAGTGCGCCATTACCCCTGCTCTCAACCGTACCAGTCAGAGGGCGATACTCCAAAAACGAGTGATTCATCACACCCTCCCCCTTCGTGTCGGTCAAAAACTGCGTACGAAACCCGATCAGCCCACGCGCAGGAATCTCAAACTCCATTCGCGTATAGCCCGTGCCCATCGGAATCATCGTCTTCATTTCGGCTTTTTTCTTGCCAAGTTTTTCGATGATCGTTCCCGAAAACTCCTCCGGCAAATCGACAACAAGGTGTTCAAACGGCTCGTGCTTGACCCCCTCCTCCTCTTTGACAATCACCTCAGGACGACCGATCGAAAATTCAAAGCCTTCGCGCCGCATATTTTCGGCAAGAACAGTGATCTGCAATTCGCCTCGCCCGCTGACCTTGAACTTACCCTCTCCCTCCTCCTCCATTTTCATAGCGATATTGGTGTGCATCTCTTTCTCAAGCCGTTCGCGGATTTTATTGGAGGTTACATGCTTACCTTCAGTGCCCGCCAGCGGCGAATCATTGACGGCAAAGAGCACGGAGAGCGTCGGCTCCTCGATATGCAGCGGGTCAAGCGGCATAGGATTGGCGGGATCGACCACGCTGTCGCCCACATCGATCGTCTCAAACCCCGCGATCGCCACAATGTCGCCCGCGCTCGCCTCGTCGATCTCCATTCGCGTCAAACCGTGAAAGCCGATCAGCTTGGTGATCCGCCCGTTGATCTTCTCGCCGTCGCTCTTGGCGAGCATTAGCGACTGGTTTTTGCGCAGTTTGCCGTTGAAAATCCGCGCAATGCCGATCTTGCCGACATAGTTGTCGTAATCGAGCGTGAAAACCTGCGCCTGAATGTGATCGTCCGCGCTGCCGCTTGGCGCAGGCACCTCGCGCAAAATCGTCTCAAAAAGCGGTTGGAGATCTTTGCTCTCGTCTTCGAGTTTCATCTTCGCATAGCCATTCACGCCGCTTGCATAGACGATCGGAAAGTCAAGTTGCCGATCGCTCGCGTCCATTTGCACGAGCAGATCAAACACCTCATTGACCACGCGATCGGAGTCTGCGGCGGGTTTGTCGATCTTGTTTACGACCACGATCGGGCGCAAGCCAAAGCCGATCGCCTTTTTGACCACGAAGCGCGTCTGCGGCATCACGCCCTCCTGCGCGTCGACGAGCAGCAGCACGCCATCGACCATCTTCAACACGCGCTCCACCTCGCCGCCAAAATCGGCGTGCCCGGGCGTGTCGATGATGTTGATCTTGTAATCTTTGTAGTAGATCGCCGTGTTTTTGCTCAGGATCGTAATGCCGCGCTCGCGCTCTTGGGCGTTTGAGTCCATTGCACAGTCGGCGACCGTTTCGTGATCGTTGAATGTTCCTGATTGGCGCAAAAGTCCGTCAACCATAGTCGTTTTGCCGTGATCCACATGGGCGATCACGGCGATATTTCTGATTTCCATTTGGAGTATTCCTTGTGTGTAGTTTGCTTGGTCCGCATTGCGCGTAAAAAAGTCGCGGATTATATCTTGACAAGCTGAATCGGCGAAAAATCGGCTCTTGTTTGGCTCTGATTTTGCTTTGCGCGGCTTGATTTGAGTGAGTTAATCGCTTTTAATCGCCGCGATCGAAACATTTTCAAGATTGCGCGTTTTGAGTTCATCGACGAGTTTTAGAAAATCCTCAAAACGGCTGGATCGATCGGCGCGAACTACGATCATATCGCTGGGATTTAACGCATCGATCCGCGTTAAAAGCGTGTAGAAATTAACCAGCTCTTGATTGAAAAAAAACTCACCGTTTTCGTTTATGGCGATCTCAATGCGTTTTTGTCCGTTATGCGGCAACTCTGAATGTGCGTTTTTGGCGTCTGGCAGCGCAACTCTGATCGTTCCTTGCGCGATAAATGTCGCAGTTGTCAGCACGATCGCCAGCAGTACAAGCATAATGTCGATAAACGGCAAAACATTGATAGAATCGATCTTTTTAAGACGCACGCGCTTCCCATTTTGCTAGGTTTGTTTCTGCGCGTCTTAATAGCAAGTTGTAGGCGATCATCGACGGAATTGCTACAAATAGTCCTGCGGCGGTTGCTTTAAGCGCTAATGCAAGTCCCATCATCAGTGTTGCCGCGTCCATATTTCCGCTATTTTGCGAGAGATCGGCGAATGTGATCATAATCCCAAAAACCGTACCCAAGAGACCGATATACGGCGCGTTGCTGGCGATCGTGGCAATCAGCGTTAAATTGCGAGTTAGAGCAATTTCAAGAAGCTCTTTTTTGTCGTAATTTTCAATGCGTACAGATCGGAAAAATAGTAAGCGCTCCACGCATATCCAAAGCGCGATAAATCCCATCACAGCCAGTATGCCAAACGCGACAATCTCAACCAAATCTTTATCGATCATTTTAGCCTCTCAATCCGCTCAAGTATATTGGGGTGCGTCTCGTGAAAGAGCGCATACAAGGGCTGTTTTTTGGGGAAACTCTTGTTTTCGGTTACGAGTTTGATCAGCGCATTTTTGAGCGCGGTTTTGTCTGCCAGCTCTGCGCCGAAGCGATCGGCGGCAAACTCATTGTGGCGGCTGATGGCGTTAAAAAACGGCATCGCAAAGAAAAACAGATAGGGGTTAAACAGCAAAAACATTGCGATCAGATTGTGCGATCCATTGCTCAAACCAAAAAACGCAAAAAACTCACGATCCAACGCGCCAAACAGCGTCAAAAGCGCAAACAGTAGCACGCCGATCACCGCGATATTTTTGATCAGGTCTCTATGCTTGAAATGTCCAAGCTCATGTCCTAACACAGCCAAGATCTCTTCGGTAGAAAGTTTGTCGATCAGCGTGTCGTATAGCACAACCCGTTTTGTACTGCCCAACCCAGCAAAATAGGCATTTAACCGTGTATCTCTTTTGCCCGCATCAACTTTGAAAACCCCGCTCGCTTTGAACCCAACCTGCTCCAGTAGCAATCTGATTTTTTGACCCAATTCGCTCTCGTCGATCGGTGTAAATTTGTCAAACATCTTTGCCCTGATGACGGGAAAGAGCAGATTGACCAGTACAATCACAGCCATCAAAAAAACAAATGCGATCAGCCACCATGCCGCGAAACTAGCTATAAACCACGCGACAAATGCAACGATAATTGATGAAATGATCAGCGTCAAAAATAGCGTTTTGATCTGATCGGTAATATAGAGTTTCTTGGAACTTTTGTTAAATCCAAACTTGCTATCGACGACAAACTGCTGATAAATATCTAACGGCAGCGAAAAAATATAATTGATCAGCAAAAAAACATCGATAAAAACAACGGCGTTCAGAACACTGTTTTCGATCGCCAAACTGCGATCTAAAAACGAAAGTCCAAACCATAGCCACAGCGCAAGCAAAACAGCAGTTGCAACCGATTGTACGATTGAAATTCGCTCTTTAATCATACTATAATCCGCAGCGCTTTTCCACGCAGCGTCGTCAAGCAGTTGCGCAGGCAACAGACGATTTTTGCGTACGAATGCGATCTGCAAATACGAAAGCAGCGTTGCTACAAAAACAGCAAGCGCAAAGATAGCCAAAAAGAAGATATTCATCAGCCAAAGCTCCTATCGGGTGTGTGAGCGCGGATTTTAGCAGAGATTGATTTTGCCATTTTGCTAGAATGCGCGTTCCAAAGGAGCAGCGTGCCACTCGTCGATCTAAAAGAGATAACCAAACAGTTTGAAGCGCAGTTGATACTCGGCGGCGTGGATTTTGCCATCGAACAAGGCGAAAAAATTGCGATCGTCGGACGAAATGGCAGCGGAAAATCGACTCTGATGAAGATCGTAATGGGTGCGCTAGAGGGCGACAGCGGCACAAGAATGGTGCAAAACGGCATTACGATTGAAATGCTCGATCAAAGCCCAATTTTGGACGAAACGCTGAGCGTCAAAGAGGCGATCGAGCAATCGCTTTCAGAGCTAACTGATATAAAAACTCAATATGAAAAATTAAGTATAGAGCTGGAGCGCGATCACGAGAACAGGGAACTCATTTCACGCCTAGCCGATCTGGGCAACAAACTCGATTTTCACAACGCTTGGAACTTAAATGATCAGATCGATCGGGTTCTAACAGAGTTTGATCTATTGCGACTGCAAAACTCAACAATTTTAACGCTAAGCGGCGGCGAAAAAAGGCGTGTGGCGCTTGGTGCGCTGCTACTCAAAAAACCGGATCTTTTGCTGCTGGACGAACCGACAAATCACTTAGATGTTTATATGGTTAGGTTTCTGGAAAAGATGTTGCAAGAGAGCAAAAGTACTTTGCTGATTATCTCGCACGATAGGTATTTTATTGATTCGGTTGCAACTCGTACGATCGAGATAGAAAATGGGGTTTTACGATCGTTTAAGGGCGGATATAACCTATATCTTGAGCAAAAAGC